>NZ_JAUBTT010000134.1:0-17838 GCF_036705125.1 Microcoleus sp. B7-D4 | reverse complement strand
TTTATTCAAGCCACTTTTAGCTGACTGACCGTTCGGCAAATAAACCAAATTACCATTTTCAACATCAGTCTTGGGCTGGGCACGTCTAGTTAAATTTTTGACACTCAAATCTTCAACAACTAAAACATCACATTTACCGAATAGCTCATGTGCAGTTTTAAACTGAAAATCTAATCTAGCTCTAGCTACGAACTGATGGAGTTGGGAAATCTTGTCCTTGATGATTTTCCAAGGCTTGGAACCTTTAACTCTATTAGCTAACTTCGCTTGAAGCCTTGCTAATTTCTGGGTCGACTTCCTCAAGAATCTAGGATTCTCAACTCTTTCACCATTAGAAAGATCAGCGTAATTAGTGATCCCCAGATCGATACCAATAGTATTTTCGACCGTCGGCTGAATTTCTGCAACCGTTACGGGAACTGTTTTATCTTCTAGCGTCAAGGAAATATACCACCCATCCGCTTCTGGGATAACTGTACCCGTCTTAACCTTGAATCCTGTTGGTATTGGACGATGGAAAACCATAGGCACGCTTACCTATTTTTGCGAGGCTAATACAAATTCTATCTGGCTCGTCCTTAACAATATCAAGATTGTCTAGTTGAGGATAAGTGAAAGATTTGTAGTAATGAAGCCCTTTGAATCTGGGCTTACCTCTACGATTGCCATTTTTGTCGGGCGTGGTAAAGTTTGAGAAAGAAGTTTCCACTCTGTTGACGACATCTTGCAAAACCTGAGAATCTAACACTTTGTAATCAGGAAATAGCTTTTTTGTGTTTTTTAGGTCAGCCAATTGTATGGTTTGCCACTGTACATATCCGCCTTCAATGTTCGAGAAAACGTCACCTTTCCTGGTCAAAGGATTGCCTGACTCATCCTTTTTTCTGCCGTCCCTAGTTTGCACCCTAGTTAAGGGGATATCTTGATAAATTTCCTCAATCGGGACTATAGAAACAATTAAAGGACAGGCGTTGATAGGTGTTCTCGTGGACTCCCACCACCTAAATCTTTCGCCCAGACGGTAGTTGTACTGCCTACGACAGAGTTCTAGATGAGTAGCAATTGTTGCTAGTTGGGGCTTGGTTGGCTTGAGGCGGTACTTATATGTGAGTTGCATAAAAAACTTCTTTTTTCGACCTACTTTAATATACCATTTTCCTACTACAATATTTAGAACGTATTTTAAAAGTTAAGGTTTTCGCAAAATCTAGTTGTCGGCTTCCGTCCGCGACATCCGACGCTTCTTTCCATCACGCGGGCGTAATTTATTCGGGGTACTTCGCGCAGCGCTCAGATGCGTCCCCTCTAAATATACCGAGGGACTTCCCGGCTGTTAGTTAATCAAAAATCGAGAAATCGATCGACCTGACGGGGCGATCGCCAAATCCTGATGTAGACTAGGCGTAAAAACCAAGCTTATCTGGATGTTTATATGAAAAAAGTCCTTTACTGGTTGATGGGCGACAAGGCAGGCAGAACCATAGTAGGTGCGTGGAACTGGATGTGGGGACTGCCCGTGGAATCCGGCGGCCAGGTGTCGGTGGCGGTAGCCGAAGAGTCACTGCGATCGATGCAAGAATCAGTGCAAAAGCTAGCAGTAGCAGTCTCCACCCAAGTTGCAGCCTACCAGCGCGCCAAAACTAAATATGAAGAAAAAGTTAGGGAAATGCAAACCGTAGAGCGCCAAGCCATCACAGCCCAGCGCAACGGCAACGAAGAAGCAGCCCGCTTGGCAATGGCGAAGGTAATTCAGACAGAACAAATCCTGCCGCAATTAGAATCCCAAGTAAAACAAGCCGAACAATACGTCAACGCTTCCAAAGACAAGCTAAATCGAGAACGGATGAAGCTGGAAGCCTACAAAACCGATATGCAAAATATGAAAGATATGGCCGAGATTAACGAAGCCCTCGGAGCCATATCCAAAGTCAACAACGACCTCAGTATAGATTCAGCTCGATCGCAATTTGAGCAAGCCAAAAACGCCGTCCACGGCCGCCACCTCCAACAGCAAGCTTTAGCAGAACTCTCTGAGAATCCCCAAGAAAGACTTCAGGCAGAATTAGACAATATGACCTTAGACGATGAAGTTAATCGCAGGCTACAAATGTTAGACGACTCCAACAACAAAGAACTTCCCAGCTAAGGACAATTTTATGGCTAAGAGCGGGCCTCCCCCCATAGTTTTTATCCTGTTATTTCTCTTGCTAGCCGGTGGCGGTTGGTTCTTTTTTCTCAACAAACCAGCATCGCAAGATGTTAGTAACAATCCCCCCACTCCCACACCTGCAGGCGATGGCGTCCCACTTCCCGTCGCACCCGTAGTTGGCGGCGCTTCGCCTGTTGCAGCTAGTTCCTTTGCGCTTCCAGCTTCTGTTCCTGCGGGTACGGCGGTGAGAATCGACGGTTCCACCAGCAGGGTGACAATCAATCAGAACCTCAAGAACGGCTTTCAAGGCAAATTTTCCGGCACGAGAGTCGATACCAAAGCGAACGGTTCTGAAAAAGGAATTCAGGATTTGGCGGCGGGAACAGCCGATATTGCAGCGGTATCGCGACCTTTGACGGCTCAAGAACAAGGTCAGGGTTTGGCTGCTGTGCCCGTTGCCCTAGATACGATCGCCCCTGTAGTCGGCATTAACAACCCCTTCAAAGCAGGTTTAACCTCCGCTCAAGTTCAAGATATCTTCAAGGGAAATGTTCAAGACTGGTCGAAAGTCGGCGGCCCGGCAGGCCAGATTAAAGTAATTAACAGACCGGCAGTTAGTGGCACTCACCAAACGTTTAAAGAACAAGTGCTCGGAGGTGGCAAGTTTGGTACGACGGCAAATATTACCACGCTCGATCGAGATGCTACAACTCCCCTGCTGCAAGCTTTAGGCAACAACGGCATTGGCTATGCGACTTTCGCTCAAGTAGCCAATCAGAGAACGGTGCGCGTTGTTCCCGTTAACGGTGCGACGCCGGATGCGGGTAACTATCCTTACAAACGGCAGTTGTACTACGCCTACAAAAACCCTCCTAGCCAAGCAGTTAAGGATTTCTTGGGCTACGCGACTTCTTCCGAAGGACAGAAAGCTATGCTGGCTGGAAATTGAGCCTTTGCAAAGTTTTGAAATTCAGGAATTCACCAGAATAAATTCTGGCGCTACACAAGCAAATAGTCCGCCAGAATAAATTCTGGCGCTACACAAGCAAAGTCCGCCTGCGCGGACTATATTCTTCAGTCCGCGCAGGCGGACTTCGTTTGACAAGAAGCGGTTTCAACCGCCGAATAATCTCAAACGGACTCGATCTGATAGGCTAATATTCGATGTAATTTAAAATTTAAGGTTTTTCTGTGAGCAAAAGTCGCGAACCCGTCGAAAGTTTACTTCTCTACTATTTATTCAAATGGTCAATTGTCAGCCCGATGCTGCACCTATACTTTCGGGGCCGCATCTATGGTGCAGAAAATGTTCCGACAGAAGGGCCGCTGGTGGTAGTCAGCAATCACGCCAGCGATTTTGACCCGCCGATTTTGTCTAATTGCATGAGGCGGCCGGTCGCATTTATGGCAAAGGAAGAGTTATTTAAAGTTCCTATTTTGAAGCAGGCAATTACGCTTTACGGTGCTTATCCAGTGAAGCGGGAAAGTGCCGATCGCAGTGCAATTCGATCGGCTATCAACTCTTTGGAAAATGGCTGGGCGACGGGTGTATTTTTGCAGGGAACTCGCACCCCAGACGGCAGAATTACTGAACCGAAATTAGGTGCGGCGCTGATAGCTGCTAAGGCAAAAGCGCCGCTGTTGCCTGTTAGTTTGTGGGGAACTCACGCGATTTCGTCGAAAGGTTCGGGAATGCCGCGTCCGGTGCCGCTGACGGTGCGAATTGGCAAGCTAATTGAAGCGCCCGGTTCTTCGGATCGCGAGGAGTTGCAAGCGTTGACTCAAAGATGTGCGATCGAGATTAATGGGATGCACGATTTGGGTCGCTGATTTTATAACTTTTGTTGCGGTTTTTCAGGTTATATCTACAGATAGATGAATGCTGAAGATAAACATCGAAAAATATCAATATAAGTGATTGAAAAACAAGCGCAATAATTAGGCTTGAATTTGAGTTTAATTTGACAGGGGATAAGAAGAAAGATATGGTAACAAGCAATCAAACCCGCGCGTTGGGATTGTTTTCTAACCGCGAAGATGCCGAGCAAGCTCTGACAGAATTGAAATCTTCCGGGTTTCCAATGGATAAAGTTTCGGTTGTTGCTAGGGATGCAGGTGAGTCTGTAGGCGATACTCAAACTAGCACTCAGGTGGGCGAGAAAAATCTAGACACAGGATCAGCAGTGGTTGGAGAAACTCTGACAAATAGTGCTTTAGCCAGCTTCCTAGTGGGTCTCGGAAGTTTAGCTATTCCCGGAATCGGGCCGATGATTGCAGCGGGGACTTTCGGCGCCTCACTGGTGGCTACCGTAGCAAGCACTGGCGTCGCGGCTGCGAATTTCGGTGGAGTGGTGAAAGCCTTGACTGACTTGGGAATTCCCGAAGAAACAGCGAGAATTTACACCGATCGCCTGCGGGCCGGCGATTATTTGGTGGTAGTAGATGGCGCTGAGGATGATATTAGTCGGGCTCAAGGGGTTTTCAGCAGTCGGGGCATCCAAAATTGGGGCGTTTTTTAAACAGGAATTGTGCACTAAGTCTATCCCTAGGGCGATGCACACCTCACCATTGGTGAGAACCATTAGCTCAAATTTAGTACCCGACTTTTGTGTAAAAATTAGCGCATCGATCCCCCCTAACTTAAAAAGGGGGGAACCGGAAACGGTGTTTCTTCCCCCGGAAAGGGGATTGAGATCCGGCTAAAACCCCGATCGAGACCGGGTTTTAGTCTTAAGTTGACATTCATTCATTGCCCACCCGATCCCTACAGGTAAATTATTGATTTTTATCGCTCATCTTTTGATGCTGAGGCGGTGACATAAGCGACAGCTAAAGGCGAAATTTTTTCTGTAACTGCTGCGATAACTTGGCGATCGAAGTCAGTCCAAACTCTGGGGCGATCGAACATACAAGGCTGCAAAACCCCCCACAATAAGCCGTCAGCACAAAGGTGAGCATGAATCAAAGCTCGATGTCCGAACTCTTTTGCCTCAAAATTTTTGTTGACTACTTCAGGATTTGCTGTCTCAACATCCTCAACAAAAATCGACGGTTTAGTTCGCAAAGCTGCTGCAAACAAAGGGTCTTCTTCCCCTAAAGATTCCGGTTCTTTTTTCCATTCCGCGTCCCCAATCTCTGGAAAGTTCGAGTTGCGACGCCAGCAGTAAGGTACTCTGCCTCTTTGCGTTTCAGGATTGCGGAGGTAGAGAAAGACCCGATCGCAATTTAACACCTCGCCTAAAGCCGGCACCAAAGCCGAAAAAACAGCATCCGGCGTTTTGCTGTCACTCAAAATTTTATCCAGAACTTGCGGCAGAATTTGCTCAGTCATTAACTTTAGCTTTTGAAGTTCATCTATTAATTTTAAACTACTCCTTCTCTTCTTTTACGAATTTGTCATCAGCGTCTTCGCGGTTCGTTAAATCGCTAGAGGAGACAAGTTTTAAAACCAGAGGGAATGGAAAAAAATTAAAACTTGCTCAATGCTTTCCTTTGTTTATTCCATTCTGGCTTGGCTGAAGTTAGCACCTGTATAACCGGTTGTCAGCCAAAGAATAGCCCTAGCGCCGTCGCGAACAGCTTTTTCCATTGGTTCGGGGGTTCGCCCAGACGGAACTGCCACAGGCTTAAAACTAATGCCTCGACTGCCGAGTACGATTTCGCCGATAATCTGAGCTCGCCGCATATGATCGTCTGAAGTGATCAGATACACGCTCTCAATCCCTCTAGCTTTCAATTCATCTACCAGGGTAGTAAAATTTGTTACTGTATCCACCGCTCTGTAGTCTAAGTGTACGCGATCGGACTCAATTCCCGCTTCTGAAAACACCCATTCCGCGAACTCAGGATTGCTGCCAGACGACACCCAAATCGGCAATTCAGGGTGATCCAGAGCAAATTTGGCGGCAAACACCTCTCGCTCCGTAGCCCCACCTAGAACTAACACAGCTTGGGGTCTCTGAAATTCGCTCTTAACCTGCTGATAGCCAAACCAGCACGCCATCAAAAGCCCTACTAGGAACCAAAAACTGCGTGAAGTATTCAAAGGCTGGTAACGCCGCGTGTTTGAATTGATTCTTAACCACATCTAAACCTATAAAAATTTTATGTAACTCACAAAGGAACCATAGCAAAAAATACCGCACGTATAGCCCACTAACAGGAATTAAAAATTAAAATTTAAAAAAGGGTCGGGGGATCATAGATTTTAGATTTTAGATTTTAGATTTTAGATTGACTCTACGCTTGTGGTGGGCTGAAACAGGTGATTTTAGATTTGAGATTTCAGATTTTAGATTTCCGATGGATTCTATAGAGGTTCTGCGTAAGTCCTCGTGTTCAACCAAGTATTCGTCTGTGGGCGAATTCGTTAGCGGATATGCAAAAAAGAGGGGCAAAACTTAGGCTTACCCCTCCTGCTGTTAATTTTTCTTGGTTTTTAACGGGACTGGCCGGGTTCGAACCGGCGGCCTAGCGCTTCAGATTTGTGTGAGTTTCCCCACTCTCTGGACTATACCTTCACCATATGCTTGCAGCTTTTAGGTGGTGACCGTCTAGTCTCTAAACCTTCCTGATTTCAATATAGGCGATTGTTTAATCGCCCTGAACTCAGGCTTGGCTTGGTATTGCCTTAGAGTCATAGGAACCCACGAACTCTTTAGGTTTCACCAAATTTGACCACATTCACTCCTAGAGTTTCCTCGCAGGGTGCCCGATTCTTCAGGAGGCGCTTGCTCTATCCATCTGAGCCACAGCCCCAGTTGCTAAACCGTTTTGATTATAGCAGTTAATGTCGATTTTGATTTTTTTTTGATGATTACCGATCGCCAGTTGCGAGTTTCGCAGCGATGCGGGCAAAGTTTTCTGCTGCGGTGAGTTTACCAGCACCGTAACAGGCGCGCTGTCTCCATGCGGTGACGGGGAGATGTCCCAGGGGAGCATCTTCGTTGAAGGAGAGCTCGCTGTAATATTTCCAATTTTCCTTGACTCGCCAGCCGACGCGATCGCAAAATTCAGTATAATTTGCCTCGGTACTTTCCCAAATCTCCTGCTGCACGCTCAACCCGAACCGCCCGCTGCTGTATTGTTGCCAAAGTTTGTCGATCGTGCGAAGGTCTGTAGGAGGAAAACTGTCAATATCGGCTGCACTCAGCCAGCCTTCGTCTTCCCTGACAGCGATTTGCAGCAAGATTTCCCAAGTGTGTTCATCAGCTTTGCGCCATTTTCCAGTTTCTAATAGCTTTGTCAGTTGGCGGTAGTCCATCCCCACTTCGGAAATAGCCGGAGTTGTGGCAGGTATACCGCCGATTTTGTCTTCTAGTCGCAGTAGAGTGCTGACAATCAATTCGGGGTTTAGTTGTTCGAGGCGGTACAGAACCCATTCTAACTGAGATTGCAGGTACGTGCGGGCGATCGCACCTTGCTGCAATTCCCCATGCAACTCATCAAATTTAGCTGACCAATTTTGTTGAGTGCGGGTCAATTCCCACATTTGTTTGGCCCACTGCAATCTAACTTGTTCTTTTTTTAAATAAGTTTTGGAAGGCTTAGCACGTTGCGGGTAGGGAGTCACATCCCAGCCGCAAATCGAGCAAAACTCTGCTTTTTCTTCTCTGTATTCAGCACCGCACACTGGACAGTTAGACATATTGCCATAAATTCGGTTGCCAAGTAATTATAGGACATATGGTAAATTAACCCTAATTCGATTAGGTACGCACGGAACACCCTAGAATTACAGTTTATCTGTACTAATGTGCGCCTTTCGCACCCCAAAGTTAGGGTAAATTATACTGTTCTAACAAGGCAAGCGAATAGTAAACAAACTGCCTTTGCCCAACTCTGATTCTACCTCGATCGTGCCGCGGTGAGCTTCGACTATTTGGCGGCACAGGTGTAGCCCCAAACCTGTGCTGGATTTCTTGTGAGTTCCCGAGCTAAACCTTTCAAATAACTTTGCTTGTTCGGTGGGAGAAATGCCGGCGCCGGTGTCTTTGATTTCTATGATTACCCATGCCAGCGGTTGGTTTTTGAAGCTCGTATAAGCAGGTGAATTGGCAGCTTTTAAGCTGACATCTATTGAGCCATTGTCGGTGAATTTAATCGCATTTCCGATGAGATTTGTTAGCAAGCGGTGCAGTTCCAGACGATCGCCCGGATACTTCGCAATCGGTGCACTTTCTGCACTTTCTGTCAAGTCTAAATTTATCGACAAACCTTTAGCATCCGCTAGCGGAGCTAGTTCTTCAGCTACCTCAGTAATAAGCTGGCGCAAGTCCACTGGAGCGAAACTTAGGGATTTGCGGCCTGCTTCGTAGCGGTAGACTTCCAGCAGCATATTTACCATCGCGATCAGGTTTTTGTTGCTGCGAACCATCGTCCCGAAAGCGTCGCGCATGGGAAGCGAAATTTCTCCCAAAGCTCCCTGCTGCATTAAACTTAGCATTCGATCGGCTGCTACGAGGGGCGTCCGCAAGTCGTGAGCGAGTCTGGAGACAAAATCTTCGCGCTGGAGGGCGATCGAATTGCGCTCGTCTACGCTGTGTTTTAGCCGCAGGAGCGATCGTACCCTCGCCAGCAGTTCGTCCATTTCGACTGGTTTGCGGATGAAATCGTCTGCTCCCATGTCCAATCCCTGCACTACGCTGGCACTGTCGTGAGCAGTGATCAGCAAAATCGGCATAAAGGGCAATTCCTTATTGTCTCGGATTCGTTTAGTGACTTCGTAACCATCCATTCCCGGCATCATCACGTCTAGCAGTACCAAATCCGGGGCTGACTTGTCAATTTGACTCAAGGCAGAAAAGCCGTTTTCGGCGGTGCTAATTTCGTAACCTTCTTCTTCTAGGATTGTCTGAACCAACAAAACATTATCTGGTGCGTCGTCTACCACCAGAATCCGATCGGCTTTTGTGGCATTCGGAACAGATAAATAACTCATTTAATTGTTAGCCTGGAAATAAATACTAACTTTAATATGGCATCCGATTTATGTTTTCACATTTTTCCACTTCTTAACTCTGTCATAAGGAATATATCAAAAGTTTATCAAATCTTTTTACTTTTGAGCACTCGGATGTAATATAATCTACTACTTGGTTGTCATAGTATGCACGCCGTCCCAATCATCGGGCGGGGGTACTTCCAAATAGCTTAGGGATCGGTCGAGGTGAACTTCCACAGGTCGATCGTTCGGTCGCATAGCTAAAGCCGCTTCAAAACAATTAATAGCTTTGTGAAAATTTCTAGCAATATAAGCATCCCGACCGTTGCTGTAAAGTTCCAAAAACCGAACGGTTTCCCCATCAATGGGTTCAGAACTATTTTGCAGCAACTCGTAAATACCCACCGGCTGATTTTTTCCCTTAACCCGCACCTTGTCCAACTCTCGCACCCAAATCCCTTCGCGACACAAACTGTATGTAAATTCGCTCAAAATTATATCGCAGCCGTACTCCTTTGTAAGCTGTTCCAAGCGCGAACTCAAATTCACCGCATCCCCGATTACCGTGTAATCCATCCGCTTTTGGGAACCAATATTTCCCGAAACCACCTCTCCCGAACTAATCCCAATTCCGAAGCGAAACGGATCTGCACCGGGGCGAGAATCATTAAACTCTTTCAAACGGCGGCGCATATCTAAAGCCGACTGAACCGCCATCCAACCGTGACTTTCCGGAGGATTCAGCGGCAGGGGCGCGCCGAAAACCGCCATTAAAGCATCGCCGATAAACTTGTCTAAAGTGCCTTCGTAGTGGAAAACGGCCTCCACCATCGTCTCAAAATATTCGTTCAGCAGGGATACCACATCGGACGCTCCCAAATTTTCGGTCAGCGTGGTATAGCCGCGAATGTCGGAAAATAAAATAGTGACTTCTTTGCGTTCGCCCACCATCAGGGCGCCTTCACCCAAGGCCATCACTTTATCTACGACTCCAGGAGTCAGGTAGCGGTACATCGTATTTTTCATCCGCTTTTCGTGGCTGATGTCTTCGAGTACCACTAAACCGCCGCGCACGCCGCCCTCTGGATTGAGCAGCGGGTTGACAGTCAAATTCAAACTACGTTCAATTACTTTTATTCGAGCGGCGGGGATGGGCAGCGGACAATAAGGGTGATACAGGGCAGAATTTCGCAGCGCAAATAGAGATTGGGCATTAGCTAATTCTGCCAGCGCTACTTCCTCAGTCCACGCGCGGTTTTCGCCCCAAGCGTAATATAAATTAGGATCAGTGCGATCGGGCACGGCCAAAATATAACTTTCTTCTTCTTCTTCTTCTTCTTCTTCTTCTTTTTGTTGAGAATTGAGCGTTTTTTCTACCAACAGTCCCACAGTTAAACTTTGTTCGGGAACGTAATGTCTGGCAGCATTGTTGAGACTGTCTTCGAGTCGAAATTGCAAATTTTCGATCGGCACAACTTCCCAAACATAGCGATTCACCAGTTTATCTTCCCAAATCTGGGGATTTGGTTTGCTTTTAGCTTGATTTACCGGACAGCCCAACAATTCTAGGGCTGCTTCGTTGATAGTCACCACTCGCCCCTTCAAATCAGTGGAAATCACTGCATCAGAAAGACTTTGCAGCATATCTTTCTGATACTGCTTTTCCACCATCACGTTCTGAAACAGTTGAGAATTTTGCAACGCCATTCCTGCTTGGGAATTAAACGCTCGCAAAAACTCTTCGTCGGAAGGGGTGAAAGTACCTTGGTTCTTATTAATTAGCTGAGTTACCCCGATCAGCTCACCTTTAGCGTTATGCACCGGCATACACAAGACAGTCCGAGTGCGGTATCCCGTTTGCTGGTCTGTAGAGGGATCAAAGCGGGGATCGTCGTAAGCATCTGTAATATTTAGAGGTTGACCAGTCGAAGCCACGTAGCCAGCAATTCCCCTATTCGCAGGAAGGCGGACTTCCATCATCGTTGTGCCGTCAGCCTTAGCTAATTTTGTCCAAAGTTCGTTGGTTTCCCGATTTAACAAAAATAGCGTGCTGCGATCGGCCTGCATCAAGTCGCGAGCTTGATCCATGACAGAGCGCAAAGTGGTTTCCAAGTCAAGACTTTGACCCAAAGTCGTGGTCGCTCTCAAAAGTGCGGCAACCCCTCGCTGGTTGCGGGCCACGACGTAGAAAGACTGACAGCTTTCGAGAATAATCCCGATCGAATCTGCAAAAGCCTGGAACTGCTGTTCGTCTTCCTCGCTAAAGGAGACTTTGCCAGCTTTATTTAACAGTCTGACCACCGCCACGGGTTCCTGTTGGCTCTTGCTGCTAAAAATCGGCATACACAGCATGGTCTCGATCTGGTAGCCCGGTGGTTCGTCTACTTCGGTATTAAAATACTCGTGCGATCGAGCTTCGGCGACATTTATCGATTTTCCGGTTGTTGCTACGTAGCCTAAAATGCCTGCATCCATAGGCAAGCGAACTTCTACATCTTCGCCCGTAAGTGGATCGGCTGTTTTGTGCCACAGTTGATTTTTGTTGGAGTCAACCAAAAAAATAGTTGTCCGGTCTGCTTGCAAAATTTGACCAATTTTGACAGTGAAGGCATCTAAAAGTTGCTCTAAGAGACTTTCGAGTGCTTCATTGTTAATCAGGTCCATCGCCCGGATAAATTGCTGAAATTCAGCCGTGATAAAGTCCAGCAGGCACACTAATTCAGGAACTGGCAGGCTCTTAACACGGGAGGTCAATGCCCCCATAAAATTGACTTGAGTCAGTGTAGCCAGAACGCTACCAGTATTGGAGAATGTCATGATTAACTGCTTGCTCAGAGGGGTAGACTGACCGCAGGTCGATCGGCGCTAGATTCGGCGGCGGTGCAAACTCTTGAATTTGTTTGCCAGCGCATCGGCACTCGCTTGTCGTTTTGATGAATCGTGAGTTCAAAAGTGGCGCACGCAACTTCAGTTTGCTTGTTATGTATGCTCGATCGATCTTTTTTCCAACCTCGATAAGCTGTTGCGGCATTTAAATTGTCTGTCAAAAAACAATCTAACTCTTGTGGGGAGTAGGGGTTGGGCGTCCCGCCCGCCCTGAATATGCAATTAAAAGGCGCGACAGCTTACTGATGAGGGTTCGTCAATTCAAGCTGAACTTGAGTTCGCAAAACAGAAGGCCTGAAAATTAGGTGACAGGCTTTAGTTCGATCGAGAGTGCAGTGTGGATTTGACGCTCTGTGCTCGGCCCCAGCGCGCGGTGTGACAGTTTTAGCGCACTCGGCGACCGTATCCGGTCAGGTAAAGGGCGCTATGAAAGCAGCGCGCAAGGCATTCCTACAGAGCTTACTCATAGTTTAATGGTAAACGCAACAGATACATTTAACCCGGTAAATCCAGGATTGCGCCTCGATATACTGTGTATGGCAGATCAGGCATCGCTTTTAGCGATCCCTAATAGGGAGGTATCTCTCAAAGCTTTCAACAAAATATTGAAAGCGCTATTCAATGCGTTACGCTTTTGGGGGCTGATCCGTTACGCTTACTACGAAACTTTTTCGCTTAGTCCGATGCTTCGGCGCTGGTTTTAAACGGTAGCCTATCCTATTACATACTAAGCTGTTCGACATTCAAACTGCACTATTTGTGGGCCAGACCCCATACTGCAAGGGGTTGAGGCAATAAATTTAAATGACTAACAGCTTACCAATGTCTACCGCTATCTTCTAAGAGTTTACAAGAATTCGTTTACTATACGAAAACAGCAGGATAACGACGGTAATTTATGCAGCAAAAAAGTTCGATCGGTCTTTGAAAACATCCCTATTCAATACCAACTGACGATCGAACAGCCAAGCTAAGCTGGCGGCGATGTTTAAAGGTGCTACAGATCCTGACATTTAGGCCGCTCTGGGCATAGACTCGGCAAACACCACTGATTGATAGTACCGCTGCAGTTGTGCGGCGGCGGCGGCCCAACCCCAGCGTTCGGCTTCTCGGCGAGCGTTGTGGCGCAGGGTTTCCCGTTCTTCGGGATTCGCAAACAGACGCTTAGTGGCGGCGAGTGCTCCTTCTTCGTCGGCGGGGTCAAATAAATATCCGTTAACACCGTCGGTGACGATATCGGGAATTCCGCCGCTGCGCGCCGCCACTACAGGCGTCCCCGCAGCCATTGCTTCTAGGAGCACTAAGCCCAGGGTTTCGGTGCGGGAGGGAAAAATGAAGGCGTCGGCGGATGCGTAAGCTCTGGCGAGTTCTTGCCCCTTGAGGTAGCCGACAAAATTGGTGGGTGTACCGGCAAAATATTGTTCCAGGGTTTGCCGATGCGGGCCGTCTCCCACTAAGGCGAGGCGGGCATCGGGAATCGCTGCGAGGACTGGTTTGATGCGTTCGATTTCTTTTTCTGCACCGAGGCGGCCGACGTACAGCAGCAGGGGGCTGTCTGGGTTATTTGCAGAAAGGCGCGATCGCATTTCTCGACTTGCCAATTCCGGGACAAACATTTCAGTATCTACACCCCGCTGCCACAAATCTACCCGCTCAATGCCGTGGGTTCTCAATTCTTCTACCATTGCTGTAGAAGTACATAAATTCAGTTCTGCTTGGTTGTGAGCACCTTTGAGCAATTCCCACAATAAAGGTTCGAGGACTCCAAAACCGTAGTGGTGCAAATATTTGGGCAAATGCGTGTGATAAGAAGCCAAAATCGGAATGTTGAACTTTTTCCCGTAATATATACCGCCCAATCCCAAAATAGCGGGATTGACAACATGAATAATATCAGGTTTAAACTGCTCTAATTGGCGACCGACAGCCGGAGAAGGAAGTGCCATTTTCAATTCCGGGTACATCGGCAAAGGCAAACCCTCCACACCGTAAACTCGTGCGCCTTTGTATTCTTTAATCCCGTAATCTGGAGAAAATATCAGAACTTGTTCGCCCGCGCGCTGCAAGTGATCTACAGTGTGAATCAGTCTAGTGACAATGCCGTCTATTTTCGGCAGGAAAGTTTCAGTGAAAAGAGCGATTCTCATAATAAATTGTTTAGGAAACCGATGATAATCCTAGCCTCTGGAAGATGTCGGGGTCGATGACAGGATACACTGCCTCGCAGGGAGTCAGTAATTGCGTGCTATCGCCTCCATTATATTGACGCTGTTGCTGTACGAATTGGGAAATATCCTCGATTTTAACAATCCATTCTCGCGCGTAACGAGCTAAAACACTGCCGCGCAAACCGAGTTGAATTGCCCGCCGATCCATTTTCGATCCATTTGGGTGATGGTCCGGGTCCCATTGCAGCCGTACAGCCGAATTTTTAACAGCTTGTTGCCATTCTTTTTCGCTTCCATACACTGCTGGAACGAAATTAGAATGGACAGCAGATGCTAAAATTTCGTCAAAAGCCGAGCGCTTCAGCCAAATAGCCAGAATTACTTCTTGTCCGGGTTTTGTTCCCCATTCCGATCGATACATCATCCATAGAAAATTTGGCTTAATCCAACTCATACGATTCAGGCTGAATTCCCCGCCGAAATAACCATTTTCCGCGGCAAAATGACCGATCGCCGGACGGTAGGCTTGGTACACTACGACCGTATGTTCATCAAATTGTGCCAGAATGTGACGACCTGTTTTCGGCCATTTACTTGCCTGGTTTAAGTAGGGCTCTGTTAGCAGCTTCACCACAACTAATTACTCTCGTGATGTTTCTGGGGGCAACATACAAACTCCGTGAATTCCTATCCCTACAATTATCCCGCCTCAAAGCAATCCCACACCTTCGGCAAAGCAATTAATTCTGTGAATTTCCTTTGCTGTTCTGGCAATTAATATTTCTGTTCCAGAGGCAAATGGGGCTTCGTTATGGAATTTTTTAATTAACCGCAGAGGACACAGAGGACACAGAGAAAGAGATAAAAAAGATAGATTATCGTAATATACAGCCAAATCCATTCAGAACTTGCGAACCCTTCTCCTCTCTTCCCTTCTTTTCTCTTACTTCGCGCCCTTCGCGCCTTCGCGGTTCGTTAAAAAGCTCTTTCCCCGCAGATAGAGGCCCGAACTTACTTCCAAGAAACCTTCGGCAAAATTTGGTTTTTATCGACACGGTGCTGATATTTTGTAGCAAAATTCAGCAGAGAATCGAGCAGGGAATCTGAGAGATAGTGCGGTTGCAAACCGAGGTCTAGCAAATTGGTGTTT
Organism: Microcoleus sp. B7-D4; assembly: GCF_036705125.1. Classification (NCBI taxonomy): domain Bacteria; kingdom Bacillati; phylum Cyanobacteriota; class Cyanophyceae; order Oscillatoriales; family Microcoleaceae; genus Microcoleus; species Microcoleus sp. B7-D4. The sequence continues at coordinate 2,542 of NZ_JAUBTT010000134.1, read as the reverse complement.
TTGGCATTGAAATAATGTTCTTCTTTCTCGACTCTGGGATTTTCGAGGTGGTTGATTTCTACTTTTAATCCCATAGCCATCCCTGCTTTTTGCACCAAGGAGGCTAAGTCGCCGACGCTGAATTGTTCGGTGAATTGGTTGAAGACACGGAATTGTCCGGCTTCGGCAGGGTTGGCGATCGCCAATTCCACGCACCGCACGGTATCCCGAATGTCTAAGAAGCTGCGGGTTTGTCCGCCAGTGCCGTAAACCGTCAAAGGATGACCGATCGCAGCTTGGATGCAAAATCTGTTCAAGGCTGTACCGAATACTCCGTCGTAGTCCAAACGGTTGATCAACAGTTCGTCCATGCCTGTTTCATCTGTGAGCACGCCGTAGACGACGCCCTGATTTAAGTCGGTGGCTCTTAAACCCCAGATTTTGCAAGCAAAATGGATGTTGTGGGAGTCGTGGACTTTTGACAGGTGGTAGAAACTGCCTGGTTGTTTGGGATAGGGTAGTGTATCCTTGCGGCCGTTGTGTTCGATCGTAATGTAGCCTTCTTCAATGTCAATATTCGGCGTGCCGTATTCGCCCATTGTCCCCAATTTCACTAGGTGACAGTCGGGGAAGTCTTCGCGGATGGCGTACAGCAGGTTGAGTGTCCCGACGACGTTATTGACTTGAGTGAGGACTGCGTGTTCGCGATCGATCATTGAGAAAGGTGCCGAACGCTGTTCGCCGAAATGGACGATCGCCTCTGGTGCAAATTTTCTCATGCTTTTGCTGAGAAAATCGTAGTTGGTGATGTCACCGACGAACAAGTCGATCGACTTGCCCGTTAAATCTTGCCATCGCTGGAGTCTTTGCTGAATCGGTGCGATGGGAGTGAGGGTGTCGCTGCACAGTTCTAGATCCCAGTGCCGCCGCACGAAGCTGTCGAGGATGCCAACTTCGTAACCCTTGTTAGAAAGGTAGAGTGCGGTTGCCCAACCGCAATAGCCATCGCCACCAATAACCAGGACTTTCATAAATCAACGGTGAATCTTGCTTGCCAATACTGGGTTAATGTATCAGGTTATGGTGCATTCTGAACCTTTAATCAAGCGTGTTCGCCTAGGAAGGAGTCTGTTTTTTTTGATTAAACCTGAATTTCGTCGGCGAAACTGGCCCGGCGGGTGAATTCAAAGGGGCCGGCCTGGGCTCCCCAGACATGGGCGTCGGTTTCTGGGTCACGTCCGCGATCGTGGCTAATAAATTTGTCTTGGTCAATCTCGAATTCGCTGTCTAGATAGGTTTTTTTGCCCTTTCTGACCACCATGCAGCCTTTTCCTGGTTCGACAGACCCTTTGAAGCTGTTGCCCGTCCACTGCGTAATAAAGGTGCAGCCGGGAAGTAGTGTCAGTTGTTCTTTTTTGATTTCTTGCAGCCGTTGCGGGTCGCGGGCAGCGCCGTAGAATTGTTCTTCGTTTTCTATGGCATAATTTTCGATGTCGATTCGATCGCCCACCGGGATTAATTTTAAGACTCGGACTCGGTACGGTACATTCAGTTCAATATCGTAGGCTTGTTCTAGGTACAAGCTGAGCCCATCCAGAACTTCGACGGGCAAAGGCCTCATGCACACGCGGATGTGGGCGAAGAAGGGCGGGTTTTCAAAGGCTTGGGCTTGGTTGCTGAAGTCGGCGGCCATCCAGCGGGCGAGGGTGACGATATCGGTGGAATGAGTCATTTCGATTTTAGATTTTGGATTTTAGATTTTGGATTGAGGGAGTAGAAATTATTTTAGGGGATAGCGGGCGATCGGCTATAGAAGGTAGTTATATGGTTTACGAACAAGTAAAGAAACTGCGGCGATAAGTACGGCATTAATCAACGTATCCCATTAGCGAGATCGCCCTTTTCTTCTGCCAACTCTCGAATTTGTAGTCGAACTCGCCCCATTGGTTCGCCCTCAATCTTCCAAAACCTCAACCAAATCTTCCATTGTCACGTCGAAGGCGCGGGCAATTTTGTAGACAGCAGAAAGATCGACTGTATTCAAAGCATCGCGCCTCCCGTAGCTTTTTACTGTGTTGTAGTTGACTCCCGAGCGATCGGCAACTTCTTTGAACGTCCAACCTCTTTGCTCAGCTAGTTCTCGAATCCGCAATCTAACATATCCCATTAGCGCGATCGCCCTTACTATTCCAAAAACTCGACCAAATCTTCAACTAAACCAAAAGGAGTCCCGCGCTCTACCTGTACCCAGGTGAGCGTCGAGCGTCGGGAGGAATTTGCGTGAGCCAGGAGAGCCGCCCCGAACCAAACCGATGACTTTATGTGTCCGAAGGTGAGGGGCGGTCGATGAGCGAACAAATAATTTTTGCTACACCACTTGCTTTTGCCATCTTCACGAGATATAATTTTCTCAGCGTTCGTGAAAGTGATGCCTCAAATAATCACCGCCAAGCTAAAACTAAACCTGAATGCCGAGCACAAAGGTTTGGTGTCTCAGACTACCTTGGCTTATCGCGATGCCTTGAATCATACTTCGCGAGTTGCTTTTGATGCGAACAAAACC
>NZ_JAUBTT010000133.1:0-18001 GCF_036705125.1 Microcoleus sp. B7-D4 | reverse complement strand
CAGTTTTATGCCCAAAATCCGAGTAAATGTTGAGCATAATTGCTGATTGACAAATGCTTTCTTAGCTTAACTTGTTACCAATGGAGTATGACAAATATTTAGTGGGCTTTGCGTCCCAAGCGTTGTGGAGGCGAGAGAACCCGAATTCACGGGCGATTAAATCAGAGATGTAAATCATCTAAGTAGGGCTTGCTGAATAATCAGCCCCAGGGTTACACAGTAAGCCTTAGATGATGATGAGATCGAACCGCTGGTGCACCTTCTTGGGCTAAAATAGCACCAAACCTTTGCACTACCGTTGACAGTCGTGTACCGAAAAGTTGACCCAGACGGCACCGCACCAGAAAGTTTTGAATTCCCTAACGGGGGGAAATTAGCCTCAGATAACCGTTGGGTGATGATGGCTCAACTGATACCGTGGTCGGAATTTGAATCAGAATACGCTCAAAATTTTACCCAATCTATGGGAGCACCAGCCAAATCGTTTCGGATGGCATTGGGGGCATTAATTATCAAAGAGAAATTAGGAACCAGCGACCGTGAAACCGTAGAACAAATCAGGGAAAACCCATACCTGCAATACTTTATCGGTTTGTCATCCTACAGTAATGAAATCCCGTTTGACGCCTCGCTATTGGTTCACTTTAGGCAAAGAATAAGTGTCAACCTGGTAAACAAAGTGAACAAAAAGATGGTGAAAAAAATCCGAGAAACCACTACCCCTAAATCTGAATCAAACAAAAAAGAACCAGAAGAACCAGGCGAGAGGCTAAATCAAGGAAAATTACTATTAGACGCAACTTGCACCAGCGCAGACATCACATACCCAACTGACATCGGCATCCTCGATCGAACGAGAATGCAAACAGAAAAAATCGTAGATATCCTCTACGAGTCAATCAAAGACCAGTGCCAGAAAAAACCCAGAACCTACCGCAAAAAAGCTCGTAAAGATTACCTAGCGATTGCCAAGCAGCGCCGACCGACGCATAGCAAAAAAAGAACAGCCATTAAAAAGCAACTGCAATATATCAAAAGAAACCTAGCTCATATTGAGAAATTAATCGAGTTAGGCTCGCTTTTGGAGAACTTGAGTAAGCGACAATATAAACTGCTGCTAGTCTGTCAGGAAGTTTACCGCCAACAATCCTGGATGTACCAACACAAAACAAATAGAGTTGACGATAGAATAGTAAGTTTAACCCAACCCCATGTTCGTCCCATAGTTAGAGGAAAAGCAGGAAAAGGCACAGAGTTTGGAGCCAAAATCTCAGCGAGCAGTTGTGACGGGTATGTATTTTTAGATCGAATTAGTTGGGATAACTTCAATGAATCAGGAGACTTAATAGCCCAAGTAGAAGCATTTAAAGAATTCACAGGACATTACCCAGAATCAGTTCACGTTGACCAAATTTATCGCACTATATCGAATAGAGCATGGTGTAAAGAAAGAGGAATTAGGATGAGCGGTCCGCCCTTGGGAAGACGACCAGCCCATGTAAGTAAAGCAATAAAAAAGCAAGCTCAAGAGGATGAGAAAGCCCGTCAAGCTATAGAAGGAAAATTTGGTCAAGCAAAAAGAAGATTTAATCTCGATCGAGTGATGGCTAAACTCGATAATACATCCCAAACAACGATTGCAATTGCTTTTTTAGTCATGAACCTTATGGCAGGGTTCTTGCGGTTATTGTGGCTTTTTTTGTGTCAATTTTTATTAATAACAACTGGAAAGGGGGGAAAGATTATCAAAAGTTATGTCCTGGCATTATCCTGGGGGGGTGACAAAGAGGTCTACGAGATAGACTGTATAAGGGTTGCAGCCCGCATACCTTGTTGATAAAAACGGCGTTTAGAAGGAGTTAACTGGCGTTTACTGTTCTACCTCGTCAGAATATTGTTCGAGATAATTAACCCACTTTTCTCCATCTAAACCAACACCAAATGTACTCCGTCTTCGATATCTTTTTTTAGGTTCTTTGCGGCGAGATACATATTTTTGAACCTGCTTTTTCCTCATTTCAGTGCCTTGAAATATTCCCGAACTGTAGGCGAGCGTCATGAGCAAAATCATGTTAATAAGTCGGTCTCCTTTTAAGCTAGTTCCTTCAAGATCGTAGCCTCCTGTTTTACAATCTCGAAACATTTCTTCAATGCCCATCCGTTGCTTGTAAGCATCGATAGCTGTCGGCAATGACCCTAAATCTGTGAGTATAAACCACGCTTCATCAACCTTCCACGCCCCGTAGTTTCTTTTCCACTTACAAGCAACATCAAATCCAGTAGCAGGCTGAGTTTTTCTCACTCTTTTACCTTGAAAATATAAAGAGGTTCCTGGTACTATTCCTAATTCCTTTAACCGTTGCCAAACTAAATGTTCTGTTTCGATACAATGATTCTTTTTCAGTCTCAAACAAAAACATACACCTTTTTCCCTCAGCCAGTTTGCCAAATCGACAGAACAAAATTCACGGTCTCCTAAAACGATGATTTTATATTCTGAAAATAATGGTAACACTTGCTGTAAATTGGTAGTTTGTGACTCGAAGTTACTGTTTCCCAATTTTGGCAACAGTGACCAGTATAATGGAATTGCTCTTCGCTCCCAAATCAAGCTAACCATAAAGAGATTAATGCGCCCCCATTGACTGCGGTCGATTGCGATTGATAAACGAGTACCAACACGGCAATAAGTAATCAACCAATAAGTAATTAATGGGAACCAAATTAGTGAGATAGTTAAGTGAGGCAAATCGAGAAACCTTTGTAGTTTTCTACGCCGACTTTCTGTTGTAATTGGATAGGGAAATACCCGGGAGAGCCGTTCTAATCTCACTTTTTTTTCTGATTGTATCAAGGGTAGCAAGATTTCAATCAGTTTAAATTGAGCTGAACTTATTTGTTTTTTTAAATGAATGAGGTAGAATGTTGGTATCATTATTTTTGAGATAGGCAAGCGTGTAACAATTATGCTGCCTATCTTTTTTTAGCACACATTCGCTCAATCCTTACAAAGTATGGGTTTCAGGCTGGTTGTTACCCCCCCAGGGCATTATCACCAAAAGAAAAACTTAATTTGAGCGTTGGCGAGCAATAGCGCGATCGAACTTTTTTGAGTTTTTTGGACTTATTCAGCAAGCCCTAAGTAAGAGTTAAAATGTCTAAAAATCAGCAGCCAGAAAATTTTTTAGAACATGAAGAACAAGCTTTAGAGAAACTAAAAAGTTTTATTGCCAGTAATCCAGACCCAAGAGAACTCAAAAGAGCTTTAGCAATCCGTATGCTAATTGAAGGGCTCGATCGAGGAACTATTCAAGTTATATTGGGAGTATCCTCTCCATTTATCAGCAAGGGGAAAATCAATTATTTATTTCAGGGTATTGAAGGTCTGAGATTAAGTTATAAAGGCTCGCATGGGCAACTTAAACCAGAAGAAAGAGCCCAAATTATCCAATGGTTAAAACACCAAGCTCGCTGGGATTTGTCCGAATTAGAAAATCATCTACAACAGCAATATCAGATTGAGTTTAAATCCAAAGAAAGCTACTATCAACTATTTAAATCAGCAGGAATTAGCTGGAAAAAATCTCAAAAAAATAACCCAAAACGGGATGAAAAACTTGTCAAAAAAAAGCACCAAGAAATTAGTGAAATCATCGAGTCTAACCGAGAAGCTATAGAAGCGAGAAAGTTGGTAGTGTATTTGATTGACGAGTGTCATCTTCTCGCTTGGAGATGCCTGTGGTTATCTGTGGGGAAGGCGCAATGAGAGAATAGAGATACCGCTCACAAATGAGAGAGAAAAACAAACCTATTATGGGGCGATAAATTATTTAACAAAACAGTTTGTTCTCCGAGAATATGAAACAGCAAATTCTGAGAATACAGTCACTTTCTTAAAGTATTTACAATCTTTAAATCCTGAAGCGAGACATTTGATTATTTGGGATGGAGCTAGTTATCATAAATATAAAGAGATGAAAGCTTATCTAGAAGAAATTAATCGAGGTAAGGAGCCGCATGAATGGCTTTTAACTTGTGTCTTATTTGCTCCCAATGCCCCGCCTGCAGAATCCAGTAGAAGATATCTGGCTGAAAGCCAAAACTTGGGTGAGAAAATTTGGGAATCGGCTCAGTTGTTTTTCTTTGGTTAAATGGTTCTTCAATTTTACCATACAGGAGCAAAGCTTTGACTTTCCCAAGCTACACAAGTTTGGTGATTTTGAGCTAACACTCAATGGAACTACTGCTCGATCTAGCTTGGATTAATTTATGAATGATTTAGGATTGCTATATCATTCGTCCATAGGGGATTTACTGATCTAACAATGATGTACGCACTATTCTGTAAATCACGAGCTAAAAAATAACCGTAATTTTACTGATAGGTGCGATTATCGCGCACACTCAGAACAATATGTCAGTAATTAAGTAGAACCCCCTTTTGTAGCGTTAAACCTTGATGATAACTGTATCGTTCAAAAGTTATGAAAGTCTATTAATTGCTTCCACAGCTTTTGAGACGCATCTTATCTCTATAATATTTCCTCTCCCCTGCCTTTGTAAGTCGGAAAAGTCGGATCGGAAAGTCGGAAAAGTCGGATCTTGCATAATCTATCGAACTCAGGTTCCTACAACTTTAGGGAACTGTGTAGGACTGTTGCAGGACAGCTATCAAAACCAGACAATGCTATGGCTGCGGTGGTGGGACACCGAGGGCAATTTGCTGCTGACAGGTGCAGAACGAGCCTCTAGAACCCAACAAGCACTTTTTGATGCAATTCCTCGGCTGTTGGGAATGGGATTGAATGCAGAGCAAGTGGGATAAGCCCTGGGTTTATCAGTAGAGTTCGTCAGGCAGCATTCCCAACCTTGATGCAGCTAAATTTGGCTTTCCCGCACAAGAATTGTGGATTCTCAATCTAGCAAACCTTGTATTGCATCCGGCTATCGCCGTCACTCCCTAAAAAACCAAGGACTCTCGTGGTCAGGGGGTAAATTTTTACCCGACTGTCAAGCTTTATCAGACAACAACAGTTTAGTCGATTGATTGTCAGGTTAGCCAGACAACAACATTTTGCCTTATTATCGAGGTCAGCCTTACACTCGTTTTCAGCCTCAACGGAGCCCAAAAACCAGACAGGCCAGCCTCAACTTTATTGCTTGCATAACGGCTACTATGCTACAAAATCGCTTCATAAATTTTAGCTGTCTGCCACTTTTCTCACACTTGCTCAACTTGATTTTTAATTCAATTCCGATGCCGGAACTTGACTATTAAATCAATTCGGATTTTGTTAAAAGGGCTAAAAAATAGTTAATTGTTGCGTCAGCTAAAATCAGGGATTTGCAGTATAAAGTCAGGCGTTTGCAGTATAAAGTCAGGCAAGTGCAGGTATTTGCAGGAGGTGCACTTTACCTGCATTTACCTGAAAATATCCTGCAAATGCCTGACTTTTTCGGTCAAATTACTGGTTTTTTGTGCAAGGACTGCGTTTGCCTGTTGAGGCTGGTTATGGCTGTTCTCTATCGGTAGCAAGCAATGTTTTTGTGATCACAAACCGCACTTTTACGTGCAGGAAGAGAAATAATGCACCCTCCCTTTACGGAAGCCTAACCGTAAGGTCGGGTTTAATACTTTCTTTAGCTTTAATGACAACTGTAACTATTTGTACTACGATTTAAGCTGAATATTCTATAGCTCTAAGAAATTAGAGGGAGAAAATGCTTCAAAAGCAATTCAACAAGCTCATCACTTATTCAAGTGCGATCGCACCTAAATCCACTATTCTATACAAATAAAGAAAATTATAGTCAGTCTCTACTTTGATAAACCCTCTAATAGCCCTCTCCAATTGGAGGGGATAAAATCACCTGATTAGGGATTTTTAATTACAGCGGTTAACTTGTATCTTGGGAAAAGGTTTTTACTGATTAAAAACTATGAAAACTTTATCGGAAGCCAAACCTAGAGAGCTGCTATCCAACCATATTCACATTCGCCTCACTGACTCTGACTACAATCAAATCAAAGCAAGAGCAGAGCAAGTCAATTTGAGCATGAGCGACTTCATGCGGCGTGCAGCTTTGAGGAGAACCATGCCGCGCCCTCTAGCTGCATTTGACTTAAAAGCCTATCAAGTGTTATGCAAGATTGATGCCCAACTTAGAATTGCCGGAAACAACCTCAATCAGATTGCTAAAGCTTGCAATAGTGCTGTGGTATTGGGAGAACCCGTTATTGTCAATAGAGGACTCTTAGAAAGCGTACAGCACCTCATTCAACAAAACCAAACTGCTATTAAAACAATAGTTGCAAACCTTACTAATTCTACAGTCCGCTAATTTTTAACCAGCCTGAGCAATTGATGTAATAAACCTACTGCGAAACGGTTATGATTGGCAAACAAATCAAAGGTACAGGCTTTCGAGGCTGTCTGAACTACGTGCTGGGCAAAAAAGACGCTGCTCTAATTGGCGGTACTATGTGCGGACAAACTCCTGAAGAACTCGCTGCTGAATTTGGCATCGCCCGACAACTAAGACCTAACCTGAAAGTAGCAGTTTTTCACGCCACTTTATCTGTCGATAGCACCGAAAAACTCGAAGATTCTGAAGAAAATGACCAACGCTGGCTGGCGATTGCAGCCAACTACATGAAAGCGATGGAATTTGACAACAACCAGTACGCAGTTGTCAAGCACAGCGATACAGAACACGACCACATCCACATCGTCGCCAGTCGCATTTGCCTAGATGGAGGTGTTGTTGACGATAGCTGGGATTACTACAAAAGCCAAGAAGTAATTCGCCAGCTTGAACGAGACTACAATTTAGAAACTATTGCACCCAGTTGGGAAATAGATAAGCGAGCTCCGACTACAGGAGAACACAGATATTTACAAAGCAAGGGAAATAAGAGTGTCAGAGTGCAATTGCAAGACCTAATTGATGAAGTTACTCAAGACAACCCAAGTATGTCAGAATTCGTTGAGCGGTTGCAGCAACAAGGCGTAGAGGTGCAAGTCGGATTGACTCGAACTGGCTTCAGTAAAGGCATTTCTTACAATTTAGATGGGGTCGCTTTAAGTGGCACTCAATTGGGTAAAGCCTACACTTTTTGTGGATTGCAGAAGCATCGAGGCGTTAGCTATGACAAAGGGCGAGATAACGCCCTAATTGAGGCTTTAATGCAGCCACAACACTTAGCGAACGCCCCTGGTGAGGCAGAGGAAAATGAGCTAGAGTCGTCACAATCCGAGCTAGTAGCAACCCTATCTGCAACAGCAAATGAGTTAGAGTTGTCACAATCTGAGCTAGAAACAACTACACCTGCAATTCCTGCAACAGCAAATGAGTTAGAGTTGCAATTATCAATCCTGCCTGAAAGGAATGAAACTCAGTGGCAAAAAGTGCGCGAGCATCTAGCAGTCGAGTACAGTTTACCTTTAGAATTGCTTGAAAAATTGCACTCTCATTCTTGGCTGTATGCTGGCTCAGAAAAGGCTATCTTTACGGCACGAACGCTTGAGGGGGAAGCCAGGCTCGCTTTTGTTCTCGATGAAAGAGGCAACTTTACTACAACCCATCCCCTGTCATCTGAAGCTGCTTTCTGGGTAGCCACTACTGGAGAAATTGAGCGAGCTGTGATTGCCTGTAACCCAATAGAAGCCCTTTCAAATTTGCTTATTGAACAGGATAACTCTGCAACAGCACCACCCACAATTTACATAGGAATTGAACGAGCTTCACAACTGCCTATAGAATTCTTACAAGAACTCGATACCGTTATTATAGCGCTCGCAGAAGATTCTCACCTCGCTCGAAATGCGAGTGCGCTGCTACCGAATGCAGAAGTTGTCAATCCACCGTCAAGTTGGAATGATATCTGGATACAATTAATTGAGCAAGAACAGCAAACTCAAAAACAAAATAACCAACAGTATAAACAGCGCATCCAAGAAATTGAATTGGATTAGCTTTTACAGCTTTAAAAATTGATACGACTTACGCAACTGAGGAATTTTTAGACTATCGAACACTCGGCAGACATAGCGAGCGCCGTCGATGTGCCTTGCCGAGCGGGCCAGCCACACAGGTGAATGAACTTATCACCCTATTCTCCCAACTTCAATCCTATAGCCCACATTCCGCACCCTGAACTGTCACACTACGAATTTTCGGAGTTTGGCTAAATCGAACTGGCGAGCGCAAGTCCAATTTCCCACTTGTGTGTATAAAAAATGATTAATTGGGTTCACAAAATTCCGCCAAAACCGATTGTGACAGTCGAGGGTGCGGAAAGTAGGTTTGAGTGTGCAGAATTTACGTCTGATAGGCTAACCAAACCCCACAAACCGCATCAAAAGGTAAGTGGGGCTTTTTCTACTCTGTCAGAACTAAGCCAAAAGGCTCTAACGCCGCTGCTGCATCAGCTCACCTATCCGCTCCCTCACTAAAGCATCCTCCCCTTCGAGCCAAGCGGTGATTGTGGCAGCCTCGTAGCGAGTCCCCGGTGCATTCCATCCGTACATCTGTGTAAGCAGGTTTTGGAGCTGTTCGGGGTAGTATTCGGGCCACCAAATCAGGGCAATATCTCGTATCTTTTCGGCATCCTCTGGCGCGATTTGTGCGGGTTCCGGTTCCGCTAATTCCTCTGCTGGTGCAGGTTCGGGCGCTAGTTGCTCCGGTTCCGGTTCGGGGGGATTGTCGCCCAGTGCGCTCGGCTTCGGCGACCGCTCAGAGATTGTCGGTCGCTCTGAATTTTTGGCTAAAGAGGTGAACTTGATCCGCTCTTCTTCGGTCAGCGCCGCCCAAATCTTCTCTCGGTTTGCAGCTCCCTTGCCACAGACTTCTTTGAGCACTGGCAGAATGTCGGCGGCCGCTTGCCATGCCGATTCGGGGTTAAGCTCTGCCAGCGCCAATCGAATCATTTGCAGCAAGTCGAGTTCGTCTTCGTTCAATTCTGAATGCTGACCTGAATGCTGACCTGAATGTAGGCTTTGTGTAGGCTGAATGTCTGGCTCTGTATGGCTCGTGTCTACCGTGTAGACTTTGGGTGAGGGTAAGACTTCCACAACCTCAGCATCAGTATTCACCTGGGCGGGAGAGGTTGATGTTGTACCGCTATCAGTTTCGAGACTTGAGTCAGCAGAAGTTGATATTGTGCCGCCATCAGTTTCGAGACTTGAGTCAGCAGAAGTTGATGTTATGCCGCTATCAGTTTCGAGTTTTGAGTCATCAGAAGTAATTTCATTCTTTTTTGCAATTTTTGAGTTTAAGTCTACATAGTCTACACAAGCCTTGTGGGCTAAGGATTGTAGGTCTACATTCCGGTCTGCACCCTGTAGACCTAAATCTACATTTTTGGATTGACTCAACAAATCTTCTACAGTCGAAATGTCTTGGTCAGTATCTGTCCGCAACCTCAACCCTTTGATTGCCATGCCAGCGGCTGACCGCTGCTTTGTGACATCTTTCCATTCGAGGACTTCTCGGCAGAGTTCCACCAAATCTGCTGAGAAATTGTTTTTACCTTTGGCGCTGTACCCGGCTCGACGACAGTAATTGTTATAGGAGCCGAACAAAGTTGATTTAGCCGCGACATAATCCGCATCTTTCCATTCGTCTTTATCGGCTCCGATTGCCGTCTGGGCCTCGGTATCGTGAATAATGCAATCGTTGACCCATGACGCCATCGGGTCGGCCCGCACCCGGTCAGCCCAAAAAGTGCCATTAATTCCGCTTTCTTCTTGAGCCAAAATGCGCTCAATTTCGGTCACTGGAATTGATAACAAATATTGGGTAAATGCGCTTAATTCCGGCTCTAATTCTCGTTCGAGGTGGGGGTTTCGCTTAATGGGGGTGTACTCGAATCCTTCTTGAATTATTCGCCGCTTCAACCAGGAAAGTCCGCTGGCAGGGAAACACGGCTGATTTGAAGTAATTAGTGCCAGACCAGAAAAACGGAAGTCAACAGCCGATTTGTACAATTGGCGACCGCTGATTTTACCCCCGCCCGTCAGTGACCTGAAGTTTGATAAATTGCCTGTGTACTTTTCTTGGTCGTCAAAAACCGCTAGCCGCTTTGTCTGTAAATCCGCGACTTTATCTGCTTTGGTTAAATCTTCCAAGTTTCCAATCCAAGTGTTTCGCTCTCCAACCACCATTGTGGTCAGTCGGGAGTAAAGCCCTTTCCCAGTTCCACCGGGGCCAGTCAGCATTAGGAATTTGTGCAAATGCGCCATACCGCGCAAGCTGGCGGCGATGAAGGCAATCAGAATATCTTTCTTGTTCCGATTGCCATCGGTGGCCTGATTCATCCAATCGTTGATTTTTGCCCATCCAGTATTAACAGCGCTTCCTTTGTAGCTGCGCGGTAGCGACCAAGTTAGTCGGAATCCGGGGGCGTGTTCTTGCCAAGTGTTGCTTTCAATGGAAAGCACTCCATCTTCAAAGGGCAATAGTTCGTTTGATGGTCGCTCTAACCAATCGAGCTCGAATAATTTCCTTTTGAGCGACCCTAGAACGTTGGCGCAGTAGGCGTTGTTGGGTTGCAACCCCCGCGTCTGGCACATGGTATCTATGGCGCTGAGGACATAATCGTCGTTCACCGCCGCCCAAACTCCTTTATGCCGAAGTTCGTACTTCATCCAAGATTTGTGTTCGTCAGAGTAGCAGAGTTGGTCGCGCAACTCCTCGGCAAGTTCGGCTCCCAATTCTTGGGGTAAAGAAATTTTCTTCTTAGGCGATGAATCCTCGCTCCCATCAAGATTGCTCTCCCATTCCTGAAAGCTGACTGACTTCATAAGCATCCGCCTGAACTCTTCTATTCCTTTTCTCTGGATAAAATCATCCATACCTTTGGTTTCTCCTTCAGTGCCAGGTTCCCATTGTGCAGTAATGCTGCGAACGGGAACACCAAACTTAAGCAACTGGCGGCCGAGTTTCCGCTGTTCCCAAATGACACTGGGATTGGTGGCTGCATCTGCATCAAAGGCAATGATGAATCCAAAACCGGCACGAGCGTAGTGTTCGAGTATGGCAACGAGAAAGCGTTGACCTTGCAAGTCGTTTTTCTTGGCAGTCAGTCCCATGCTGATGCCCATCAAGGCAATTGTAGGTAAACCATGACAGCATCCCGCGATGGCCTTCCAGATTCCTTCAGTTAGTAAGATGTAGGGCTGACCGTTAATGTGGTAGCAGTGCTCTGCAAGTTTTTCAGTATCCCAATAGTCCTTATCGGTTGGATGCTGAGGGAGAAAAGCGTCGTATTCCCCTAACGGGGTGCGGTACTTGGGTGCCTTTTTATCTTCTCTTGACTTCCACGGCTTGTCTGGCCTGAACTGAAATTGTGTGCCTGCACCAATAAAGAAGATGCCACCAGACTTGGCGGTATAGCCCAAGTAAACTGATGCCTCGTCAGCAGATACGCTTCGGCAGTTGGCGTAACTCCACTTGTTCAGCAGTCCTCTGCTCTCAATGTGGCTCTTGTGTTTGGGGCAAAGGTACGCGGTAGTTGATAAAAATTGATCTGCAATATTCATAGATGCCTCTTTCGCTACTCATAGCGCTGCGTGCTGGTTTTTTTACAAAAACCCGCGCTTAGTAGAAGAGACGGCTCTGCCACAGCTACCGTTAATGTGCAAAGGTGCAAAATCTGCGGTAATGGCAGAAATAGACTATGATGAGTCTAAAGTTTTTTATTTTTGTTTGTCTGCCGTCTCTTCTAAAGACGCGGACTTTTTTTTGGTCTGGTCTAATCGATGCGGGCGGTCGCTTGTTGACAACAGCCTTTTCAAATTCTATACGCGGACGTATTGCGAGCGAACGTTAGCTGACAAGGAATTTCCGAATCGAAAAATCCCAATTGTTGCCGATCGCAATTAACCCGGTTCATCCTCACCCCCCGGAATTCTCCAAGGGTCGATGCCGTTTTCTCTAAGCAAGCGCTCGTAGTAGTCGCGCTCCCACCGAATTTCGTCTTCAGCAGAGTAAGCGTTGCCCAACATTCGCAGGTCGCGTTCGAGTTGCTGGACTCGCTGGCCAAGCAGTTCGTTGCGTTCGGATTCGGTGCGAGTAACGCCGAAAGCTATGTCAAATCGGCGCTCTAATGTTTCAGTACCCAAAGCCACAACTAAGTCAAAAGCAGGTTTAACTCCTCTGTAACAGCGGTAAATCCAGTAAGCATAAACAACACTTAAGGGCCATCCCCGAATGCGAGTTTGTCCTCTGACTTGTCCCGTGGGGTCAACTTCAAAAGTTTCTGGCGTAAAACCCTCACCCAGTATGGCTTTACCCTCCTTAGAACCTAAAAAGTTTCTGGCGTAAACTGGATCATCCCCAATACACTCAGCCGCCTGTGTTTGGCTCATCCGGTAACTGCCGTCTGGCAACATAAACCCATCGACTGTGAGGGAACCTATTTGCACGAAAGCCCTGACGGCTCTAACTGATTCACTCATCAAAAACTCCTTTGACGCTTCATCGCGCTCTACGTGGCCTATACACTAAACTCCGACAGTCCAAGCTTGGTGTATACGAAAGTTCAACCTAGTTTTTCAAGTAGTGTTTCCCATTCCATAATTTGATTTTTTAGCAATTGAACCCGAGCGCCCTTAGCCTTGCGCTTGAGAAACAAACCGCGGCCAGCAAGTTCTTCGCGGGCTAATGCGATACTTTGCTCCAACACTTTTGGTCAATTCCTCCCTATCCTCCTTTTTTAGTTCAGTGTCGGTCATCCCTGCAACCAGGCGGGCGAACTGTTCCAAGAATTCAGAGCGCGAGATTCCAAGCACCTCAGCCCTGGTGTCGATCGCTTTCATTGCCGTAGGAGTCACAAAAATGCTGTAGCGCTCTTTGTTTTCGCCCCAAGCGCTGCGTTCAGCCGGTTTTCTGGTCATTTGTCTGTGTATGCACAATTAACAATTTTCATCATAGGGCTTGACAACACCTAAACAAAAGTGATATGTCTGTGCATACATATTTACGTCTGTGCATACACAGTTATGGCTTAACACCAAAACCAAACCCCGCCCCCTATGACTGGAAATCTTCTGGGGCGGGGTACGGCACTCACATTAATGAGGTTTTTCAATCATGACACAAATACCGATACCGATAACGGTTGAGGTGTCCGCTGCTGCTGCAACGCCAAAAGTGACGAGCGCTTCTTTGTACCCTTTGCTGTTGGCATCCGTGGAAACGATGGCAGAACCAGAACTCTGGGTTTTGATGGAAGCGGTCGTTTATTCGCTGCGCCAAAGGGACACGCTCGCCCGCTCCATTAAAGAGTGCGGTACTGTTGAATGTTTTGGCGATAAATGGCCCCAAGATTTCGATTTCTTGCCCAGTGAATCGGAAGCGATCGCCTTAGTGGAGGCAATAGCCGACCAATTCTCCAGCCGCCAACTCCATTCTTGCTGGCAATCGCTGCTGAGCACTTGCAACCGCATCCAAAAGCTTGCCCTGATTGAAGCGATCACCTACGCCCAGCACTATTCATCGACGGTACTCCAAGCGCTCTCTCAATGCGAACTATCGGATTTGTTTTCCGATTCCTTGGAACACTTGGATGTTTGGCTCTCTGAACCCGAAGCGCTGCGCCTAATTCGCTTACTCTCCGGTTCCCTCTTAGCTTCATCGGAAGCTGCACCCTCTCCAGGCTCCGGGAGGGACGATCGATGAAAGCACTCAAAAGCCATCAATTCAAGTGGAGCGTTACCGTCACCCGCAAGTACAATCCACCCCGCCAAATTATAGTTTTCGGGCGCACGCAAGTAGAAGCACTCCAAGGAGCCGTATCTTCTGCCCGCGAAGTATGGGGTATCTGGGATGCCAAATCATTTAGTACGCCGGAAAGGAAATAATTTTTTTTGATTCTTCGTTAGCTACTTCGGGCGACTCCGAAAACAGCTAACGAAAGAATCAGAGTTTCGGGTGATGTAGCTAACAAGTAGCCAATCAAATGCCAATGAGAAAATGCCAACACCTAAAAAGCCTGTAGACGTAGCTGTTTTTAACAGTCGATGTGGGACATGGAAGCATCGAAATTACTTCAGAGCAGAAGTAAGGGTAATTCTAGGTAAAGAGGGAAAACCGATGCCTGAAGCTACTTTCAAAACCCGACTCGCCCTTTTAGAAGCAGAATGCCCCGAGTTTCAGAGACAACCCTACCGCCGGACATTTTCTCAATTTCATTTGAACTGCTTGCTAACCCTAGAAACTTGGATTCTGGAAGCCAACCGCTGCATTGCCACTGTTCGAGAACGATTAGCACAAGAAGGATTACCCACCCATGAATACCGAACCGACAATTGACCGCCGCGACATCAAAAGCAAATGGGGACTCAACAAAGTTTCTGACGTAACCAACGCTCGCAAAGCTTTAGGACAGCCCGATTGGCAAAACTCTCTTTTGAACCCTGATGACAGCGCAGAAATCGACCTTTATTTCGAGTTGGTACTGAATCAGCGAATTGCACCGCCTTTGGCACTCAAACAAGTAGTGGGAACTCGGAACGGACGCGGTGAATACTGCAACGACATCGACTCAGAAGCGATCGCCAGCGGCGAAAAACGGGATGCTGAAGAAGAGAAAAGCGGAGCGATACAAGCCATTGAGGGAATGACTCGCGAAGCATCCTTGGGGATGGCCGATGTTGCCGGAGCCGTTAGCGACCAAATCCTAGATGCCTTTAAGATTTCTCTGAGTGCAAATCTGACCCACGGTTTAACCGATATGGCCTCCAATATCCGAGGTAATTTCAGCGTTCTCACCTCGGCCGTAAAAGCAGCTCCCTTGGATTTGCGGGATGCCAATTTGCCAGTCCCAAAGCCTGTTTTACCAACCAAGTCAGTACCGCCACGGAGGATTTCACCAGGACTCTGGTAGGCGCTCACCGAGAGTTGGGGGAAGCCCTAGCTTTAAGGCAAGCTCACAGGGAAAAGGTGCTCCTGAATCTCATCTTTTTTCTGAGCCTGCAACGGGGGAGGCAACCTAAAAAACCTGGCATTATATTGCCTCCCAATCCCAATTACGCTGAAGAAACAATCGTGCTAATGAGGTTTGTCTGATGCTGGACAGTTACGGTTTTATTGAGTTGTATTTAGTGTGTCCTGGATTGAGATTGTGGCGGGTCGTTAAGTCTAAACTGGCTGCAATTAGCCAAGTGAGCGAAGTGGCAGTATTAGTGGGAGGGTGTGCGTGAAAATCAGAGAAGTCTTGGCAACAGTTAAACACTGCAATTCAGGATGGCAAGAACAAAAACTGGTACACATCCTGTTTACTGACCGGGATGAAAAGTACCAGTTACTGAAGCCTTACTGTGTGGAATACGGCAAAAATGTCATCTTTAGCAAGACAGATAACGAGATTTTGTTACCAGATTGAGCAAGGCATAAACATAGAGCTAAGGAGTACAGCGATGTTAGTTCACATCCGCAAAAAAGAGGTTTTCTTATGGCACGGAGAGCAGCACGTTTTTGTGTACCCTCCCGACAACAAATGTCTAGCATTCTGTCAGATCAAAGACCTCGATTTGTACAGCAATCGATACGGTACGCTGTACAACATTATTGAGAGCGATGTTTACTTAGAAGCGGTAGACGAAAGTAAAAATCTTTGCCAGCCCAAAGAGAAATATTTCCCCCCTGATTGTATAGGGCTGAGAGAATGCCCTTATCCCGGAGTTTGCTACCGCCTCGAAACTGAACAGCAAGATTATGAATGTGATGGATATGAATCAGCAGGATAGGAAAATATGGACACAAACAAAGACTATCAAAGATTGCTAGCTCCTGCAACGCTTACAGAAGAAGACGAATTCTACGCTGAATGCAATGTGGCAGGAATTAACTATGTGGATCGGGTAAATGGAAAACCTGTTCGAGTTTACCCCTACTGGATAGACAGACCTAACTGCAATTGGCACAGTCCACCAGTTGCAGAAGATGAGGATGAAGATGATGATGTTGATGAGCCTGAAAGTGAAGATGAGGAGCGAGGTAAGAAAAAAGGCTGGATAAGTCGATTAACGACGTGGTGGAAACGACGCGATGCTATCAATATCAACTTCTTGGAAGAATCGTAGTTAATGAGGTCACTCTAATGAGCAGCGAATTAGAAAGAGTAAAGCAGTTAGTGGAACTAGACCCAGTACCACAAGCAATTGTCAAATCTGTAGACATGGCGTGGGCTGTGTACCGCAAAGAGCAAATCCCCGACAACTACCTAATTTGTAAAGAGATATTTTGGCAGGGAATCTGCCAAATTTTGGGTTACATTCCGGCTCATATTAAATGTAGCGGTCAAGGACAGGTTTACATTTCATTTAGTCCCAATGAAACTTCGAGGTAACAACCATGTCAGATAAACTCTCGGCAATTTGTGCGTCACTCCTGTTTGCAGCCATCCCCGCAATGCTGGTTTACGCAGGTAAATCTGTCTACCACGACGGTTATCGACAAGCCGTAAAAGATTTACCACCCACGGTAGTTCAAGGCGACCAGAATATCGACAACAGCACGAACCACAGCTATCAATTTGCACCGTCGCTTGGGGGGAAGTAATTAATTGTAAATCAACTACATAACTCAGAATTAATTAAAGGAGACAAACCATGAGTGCAATTGTTAAATACACTGGTGATGGAGCCATCGCCCCAGCCTTAGTCGGAAAAGTCAAAGCATTTGATAGCGCACCTGAAATGTTGACTACTTTTCAGGGATACTACGGCTTCGACCCATCAGCCTTTGCTGGAATGTCCGAGGAAGAATTGGGGGCATTCGTAGATTCGGTTGAAGAAATCAAGTTCCTCATTGACAACCTCGATAAACTAGAAAAACACGTCAACGACTATATTGACGGCGTTGTCAAATACAACGAGTTTGTAGCCCGATGCGTCAAAGCTGGTGCTAAGGGCATGGAGAAGATCGATCGGGCCACGCTCGACGTGTTCTTGGCATGGAAAGGTTGGCAGGCCAATACCAAAAAGCTAGCCAAAGATTCGGATGTTGGCGTAAGACTACTCGACCAAGAAGTTATTGATTACGATGATTTAGCCGAATACGATCTTGAGATTTCTCTTCAGATTGTGGCTAACAGATTAGCCCGTCAAAAAGAAGCGCTATCCCAAAAACCTGAAATAGAAGCAGCCAACTATGCGGAGCGACAAGCAGCTCAAGAGGCAAAAAGCGAAGAGAGAAATAGGATAAAATACTTGTTCGCTTACGGTACTCGTGGGAAATTGGGTTTGCCATCATCTAGTAGCAAACAATTAATTCCTGCTACCACTAACGCTAGCAATAACGCTAGCAATAACGCTAGCAATAACGCTAACAATACAAGTGGTTGGCTAAAAAAATGGGGCGGTAAAGCCTTTGACTTTTTCTCAGGGAAATAGCCATGCAGTTGCCAACACTTCTCATCCCCAAACCTCAAAATCCTCCTGTTGCTCCACCTTCACAACAACCACAACTCCCCGAATTAGAAGAATCAGACCAATTGAGGTTTCTCAAGAACTTAAACAGCTTTTGTGGTCAAGGATTTTGGTTTGCGGTTGGTCTATCCATCGCTCACGTTTCGAGGATTGTCGGTGCTCCTGTAATGCTCGTCGCAGTGGTTTTAGTAGCCGGGTTCTTGTTTGTAGTAAAACCGAAAAACCCAACCTCTTATTTACTATCCATGAGGCGGATTAGTGGGTTGGTGGTGATTCTCGGAACTATTGCTGCATTTTGGGATGCGGCGTGGCTACTGGCAAATATGCCTTTAAGCGTCGGCTTTGGGTTCATCCCAGTGTGGCAGCTTGTCGTGATTGTTGGTGTATCGGTGATGCTACTTTTGTTGGTTACACTGTGGCGGAGGTGACCAAATGAAAAGTGCGATCGCCTGTGTGATTGTGGGTATCGGATGTAGCGGGTTCAGTTTATTCGGGTACTTTGACAAACACCTTAGTTACTGCAATGGAGCTACAAATCCCTGTACGCCTGTTGTGGTAACGGGTTC
>NZ_JAUBTT010000132.1:6156-18207 GCF_036705125.1 Microcoleus sp. B7-D4 | reverse complement strand
CTGAGTTTCATCTATTTTTTAACCAATGTAAATACCCCCTTGACAATTTACCCATCACCTTAACTTGTCACTAATGCTGTTCCACAAGAAAATCTACTCTTTGTGGAACGGGCATCTTGCCCGTTCTTGAGAATGGTGCAAGATGTGAGCTGTAACGAACAATCTCGTAAACCCGCCCCCACCCAACAGTAAATCTCAATATACCTCCTAAACCCGCATTCCTATGCTAATATTTAGGAAAACTATGCTAGGAGTTTAACAGATGGCTACCCTACAAATAGAAAATATACCAGAGGAATTGTATACGAGGCTGCAAGAGTTAGCCGCGGCTCAAAACCTCTCGATTACCGCGTTTGCGATCGCCATTTTAGAAGCCGAGTTGTCAACACAGACAAAACCCCTCTCAGGAAAAAATAAAAACTCTGTAACAGAAATATTGGCAGAAATCAGCCACCGTCGCGAGTCTCGTCCGGCGAATATGGGGATGATACTAGATAGTACCGCTTTAATTAGAGAGGAGCGCGACAAATAATATCTTGCACCATTTTTATGAACAGGCAAGATGCCTGTTCCACACAAGTACCATTTTTATCAACAGGCAAGATGCCTGTTCCACACAAGTACCATTTTTATGAACAGGCAAGATGCCTGTTCCACACAAGTACCATTTTATTGTCGGGTGGTTTATTTTTACCAGTAAAAAGCTCGATCGCTATAATAGAGATACGACCTTCCCAGCAGCCAAACTCCTGATTAACTATGACACTAAAAGAATTAGAACCGCAACTGCTTTCCCTGAGTCCGCCCGAGAAAGCTCAAGCAATACAGATATTAGCTCAAAGTTTAGCCAACACCTGGCAGGGAATTGAAAAAACTCCCGGTGTAGTCGGCGGTAATGCCAGGATTGCAGGGACTAGAATTTCTGTTTGGGGATTGGTAGAGTCTCGTCGATTAGGTGCAACTGATGCTCAACTTTTAGAAGATTATCCGCATCTTAGTGCTAGCGACTTGAAAAATGCCTGGGCTTATGCTGAAGCATTTCCTGACGAGATTGAAGCAGTAATTAAGTTGAACAATATAGACTAATATCATGGCAGGTTTGTATGCAGATGAACTATCTTCCTTCTAACTTTTGCCTAACCCTCGATAATTAATCCGTGTATCCGTGTCAAACTCTCTTAGAGTGCCTTCTTCCTTCTGCTAGATAATTTCAGTGCAGGCGATCGCACCAGTAACGTAAAATGTCTAAAAGCGGTCTTTGTAAAATAATTTTAGCCCCATGAGCGACGAACAGGAAAAAAAACAAATTTTGACTCAGCACCCGGAAATAATTTCCCCTAGCAGCGATGAGTTCGAGCGCAGTGAAATTGCCAGGGCTGATTCAACTTCCGCATCAGCAGAAACTACCGCAGAAATTGGCGCGCCCGAAGATATTTCAGCGCCAATCGACGCAGCCGAAACAATTCCCGTTACCGCCGATAGTACGCCGGAAACAACTCAAATTACAAGTGATCCGCATCCAACAATTCCAACTGCCAACCCCGAACCCAAACCAGCTCGCTCGTGGCAAATCTTAGCAGTTTTTCTCAGCGGAATCTTAGTCGGTTCCGTCCTTAGTCTCGGCAGTTTGCTAGCGTGGAGAATGTATCAGGAAAGAGCGAACCTTCAAATCAAACTACCCGCTGACGTACCCCTCCCCGAAAGCCCTCCGCCTGTCGCCACAGCGCCCGTCAACCGTCGGCCCGGACTTCCCCCAGCCCCTGGAAATGGACGGCCCGCCACATTCCCTCCGTCGCCCCGTCCCACTCAAATCCCCTCTCTGTCTGGTGTTCCGCAACTTGCTTCGCCGTTGCCTTCTCCTTTGCCGTTGCCTTCTCCAACTCCAACTCCCGCTGCGGTTGAAACCCCTGTAACCGAGCGAGTTTACTTTCAAGCTGGTGCTACGGGAACTACTCTAAGCAGTAGTTTGCGAGCCAACATATCCAGGCGCTACTTACTGGAGTGCAATAGCGGCCAAAGCATGACAATAAATGTTCAAGAAGGTCAAGTTAGCGCAGCAATTATTGCTCCTAACGGTGAAAAGTTAGGTACTGCTGATAGCACAGGTCAGTGGCAAGGTCAATTAGCCAGTAGCGGCGATTATACTATTGAAATTTCAGGCGATCGCCAAGCAAACTACCAAGTTAAAATTGAAGTCAAATAGCAACTATAATTGTATCAGGGGGTAGTTACAAAATACATAAGCCCCCCTGTTGCCAAATACAAATTACCAATTACTTATTACCAATGGTCGCACAAATATCTCCAAGTATCTACGAAGCAAAAACCCAAGAAATTGCCAAAGAAATCCTGAAGGCAACTCAAGACAAAAAGCGATCTTTTTTCGGTCAACTCCAAGACCAAATGCGGTGGGACGACAAACTGATGGATTGGGCGATGGCCAGCCCCGGACTGCGGGTGCAATTGTTTCGATTCATTGACTGTTTGCCGGCACTCCGCAGCAAGCCGGAAATTGCCCGCCACTTGCAAGAATACCTGACCGCTGAAGAGGTAGAATTGCCCGAAGCTTTGAAAAAATTGCTCAATTTTACTAACGCTGAGTCGATTCCTGGACAATTGGCCGCGACGACGGTTGCGCCTGCGGTGGAAACTTTGGCGCACAAGTATATTTCTGGGGAAAATATCAAGCAGGTAGTTAAAACTTTAGAGCGGCTTCGCAAAGATAAAATGGGTTTTACAGTTGACCTTTTGGGGGAAGCTGTTATCACTGAAACTGAGGCGCAAATTTATCTTAACCGCTATTTGGAATTGATGGAGGAACTAGCGAAGGCAGCGAAGAATTGGCCGCAGGTAGATGCAATTGACAAAGCTGACGGCGAAACTCTGCCGCGAGTGCAAGTATCCGTAAAGTTAACGGCTTTTTATTCTCAGTTTGACCCTTTGGATGCTAAAGGTAGTGAGGAGAAAGTAAGCGAGAGAATTCGCATTTTACTGCGTCGCGCGAAGGAGTTGGGCGCTGCTGTTCATTTTGACATGGAACAGTATGCTTACAAAAGTTTAACTCTGACAATTCTCAAAGACTTATTGTTAGAGGAAGAGTTTCGCAGTCGCACGGATATTGGAATTACATTGCAAGCATATTTGCGCGACAGTGCCCAAGATTTGCGAAACCTGATTTCCTGGGCAAAAAAACGCGGAAATCCGGTAACTGTGCGGCTGGTAAAAGGTGCTTACTGGGATCAGGAAACTATCAAAGCCATGCAGAAAGATTGGCCGCAGCCGGTCTACAATGACAAAGTTGCTACCGATGCCAATTTCGAGCAGATGACGCAGTTGCTGTTAGAAAATCACGAATATTTGTATGCAGCTATTGGCAGTCATAATGTACGATCGCAAGCGAGGGCGATCGCCATTGCCGAGACTCTCAATATACCGCGCCGCCGCTTTGAAATGCAAGTGCTGTACGGCATGGGCGACAAATTGGCTAAGCTTTTGGTCGATCGGGGTTATCGCGTCCGAGTCTACTGCCCCTACGGCGATTTGCTGCCGGGAATGGCTTATTTGATCCGCCGTTTGCTGGAAAATACCGCCAACAGTTCTTTCATCCGGCAAAGTTCCGAAGAAATGCCGATCGAACAATTGTTAGCCGCACCAGTTGCTAGTGGAAATGACCAGCTAGTTTACAGCAAAGTATTTCCCAACGTTGCCGATACCGACTACGCCAATACCAAATTGCGGCAACAAGCAGAAACAGCCATCAAATCAGTGCGCGCCAACTTAGGTAAAACCTATTTACCGCTAATCAATGGCGAGTACCAAAATACTGAAGCAACAGTTAACTCACTCAACCCTTCCAATCCCACAGAAGTAGTCGGCACCATCGGATTGATTTCCGAAGAACAGGCCAAACAAGCCCTTGAAGCAGCAAAAGCAGCCTTCACCAGTTGGCGAAAAACCCCCGTCCGACAGCGCGCCGGCGTCCTCCGCAAAGCCGCAGAATTGATGGAACAGCGGCGGCACGAACTATCAGCTTGGATGGTGTTTGAAGTCGGCAAACCAGTCAGAGAATGCGATGCAGAAGTCTCCGAAGCTATTGATTTTTGTCGCTACTACGCCGATGAAATGGAACGGTTGGAACAAGGGAAAAATTACGATATTCCCGGAGAAACTAACCGCTACAGCTATCAGCCGCGCGGCATTTCTTTAATCATTTCACCTTGGAATTTCCCCCTCGCAATTCCCGTCGGCATGACAGTTGCATCGCTGGTTGCAGGTAATTGTACTTTGCTCAAACCTGCGGAAGTTTCCTCAGTAATTGCAGCGAAAATAGCTGAAATATTGCTAGAAGCCGGAATCCCCAAAGGCGTATTTCAATACGTGCCTTGCAAAGGTTCAACGGTGGGCGCTTACATGGTGAAACATCCTGACGTTCACATGATTACTTTCACGGGTTCTCAGGAAGTTGGCTGTCGGATTTATGCCGATGCTGCGATTTTGCAGCCTGGACAAAAACACCTGAAACGAGTAATTGCGGAAATGGGCGGCAAGAATGCAATTATTGTCGATGAAAGTGCGGATTTAGACCAAGCAGTTGCAGGCGTAGTTTATTCGGCATTTGGATACAGTGGCCAAAAATGTTCCGCTTGTTCGCGAGTAATTGTGGTCGAATCGGTGTACGATAATTTTGTGGCAAGATTGGTAGAAGCGACGCGATCGCTCAATGTCGGCCCTGCAGAAAATCCCGGCACTCAAGTCGGCCCTGTGATCGATGCAAATGCCCATTCGCGCATCCGCGAATACATCGAAACAGGTCGCGCCGAAGCTAAAATAGCTTTAGAAATGCCGGCACCAGAAACCGGTTATTTTGTCGGCCCAGTCATTGTTACCGAAGTATCGCCCACAGCCACTATCGCCCAAGAAGAAATTTTCGGCCCGGTTTTGTCGGTGATTCGGGCTCATAATTTCAGCGAAGCGATTGCGATTGCTAACGGCACGAATTTTGCTTTAACCGGCGGATTGTATTCTCGCACGCCTTCGCATATCGATCGAGCCGCATCCGATTTTGAAGTCGGAAACCTGTACATCAATCGCGGAATTACCGGCGCTGTGGTATCGCGGCAACCCTTCGGAGGATTCAAACTTTCGGGAGTTGGTTCTAAAGCTGGTGGCCCGGATTATTTGCTGCAATTCCTCGAACCCCGCACCATAACCGAAAATATTCAGCGGCAGGGTTTTGCACCGATTGAAGGAGTGGATGATTAATCTCAAATTCGTTTGATTAAGATTTGATACCCGACTTCTTAAAGAAGTCGGGTCTATGCTATCATGGTTCCAAAAAGTCGGGGGCACCTATTCTGTTGTTCTAATTGAATTTACTTAAAATGGAATATAGAAAAAATGGTACTCGTCTAAATTCTCACAATCCTTCACTTGACAAGTGGGTGAGATTTTTAATGATAGTTATATTAGTCATGGGTATATTTTTTCGTTTCGCCAATCTCGACAAAAAAGTTTACTGGCTAGACGAAGGTTACACTTCTCTGCGGATTTCGGGTTATACAGAATCGGAATTTGTTCAAGAGTTTGGTGACGGTCAAATCAAGGAAATAAAAAGTCTACAAAAGTATCAGCGGATAAATGCAGATAAAAGCGTTTTTGACACCGTAAAAGGATTGGCAATAGAAGAATCTCAACTTACTCCCCTGTACTTTGTAGCAGTGAGATTTTGGGTGCAACTGTTTGGAGATTCAATCGCAGTAACTAGAAGTTTGTCGGCGGTTTTTAGCGTGCTGGCATTACCTTGTATGTATTGGCTATGCTTAGAATTATTTGAGTCATCGGTGACAGCTTGGTTAGCAGTTGTCATAATAGCTGTATCGCCTTTTCAGGTAGTTTATGCTCAGGAAGCTCGACCTTACAGTTTGTTTGTCATGTTAATTTTACTGTCAAGCGCGGTCTTGCTACGAGGAATGCGCCTAAAAACTAATAGTAGTTGGGCAATTTATGCTGTAACATTAGTAGTTGGGTTTTATTCTCACCTCTTATTTGGAATAGTTGCAATAGGACATGGAATCTATGTATTAATTATCGAAAAATTCCGGTTTAACAAGACGGTAATTGGCTATTTGCTAGCATCAATAGCAGGATTGATTGCTCTGTGTCCTTGGATGATAGCTTTTATAAAAAATTCGGGCAATGCCACTGATAAAACATCTTGGCTGTCTCTGAGAAGACCTGTTTCCGACTTGATGAAAAGTTGGGTATTGAACATTAGCAATCAATTTTTTGATGTGGGATTTTACTGGGAGTTGCCACGACCCTATTTGATATCTACTCTGCCAGTTATTTTAATGATTTTAATAATGGTCGGGTATTCTTTTTATTTACTTGTCAGTAAAACAGAAAGGCGAGTTTGGTTGTTTGTTGTGACCTTAACGTTCGTGATAGTAGGGATTTTATTACCAGCGGACTTAATTAGGGGAGGGATTCGCTCGGTCAACACTCGTTACATGATTCCCTGTTATTTAGGAATCCAGATATCTGTTGCTTATCTTTTTACTCAAGTTCAAGTTACAGCCCAATTACAAAAGCTGTGGAGATTAGCTCTAGTTGTTCTGCTCTCAATTGGAATTGCGTCTTGCTGCCTCTATGTGTCTGCAGATAATTGGTGGAATAAATCTGGCTCTCTTCTTAACGTTTCGATCGCCCGCACAATCAACTCAGCTTCTAAGCCATTAATCATAAC
The DNA here is from genome assembly GCF_036705125.1 of Microcoleus sp. B7-D4. Lineage (NCBI taxonomy): Bacteria > Bacillati > Cyanobacteriota > Cyanophyceae > Oscillatoriales > Microcoleaceae > Microcoleus > Microcoleus sp. B7-D4. The sequence continues at coordinate 11,462 of NZ_JAUBTT010000132.1, read as the reverse complement.
AGACTTTTCAGAGTATATTGTATGGGATATCGGCAATTTACTCAGTCTGAGTCACAAACTCGATCCCAAAGCTAAATTATTACTAATGTCACCTACAAATAATCTTGACATACCGGAAAATTTTGACGAGATATTTTTGTACAGTCTTTCTCCCGAATTAAAGACCAAAATTGCCCAAAGTAATCAATATAAAATACAAACAATTTATGCAGAAAATGACGAAATTATCCTAGGCAAAATAGTCACTAAATGATGTTTTATATAGTAACAGCACTTGAGTTTGTTTAAAATGGAATCTACCAAAGATCGCGATCGACTCAATTCTCACAACCCTTCACTTGACAAGTGGCTGCGATTTTTAATTATAGCCGTATTAGTCATAGGTGTTTTATTTCGCTTCGCCAATCTAGATCGCAAATTTTACTGGCTCGACGAAACATATACTTCTTTGAGAGTTTCTGGCTACACCGAAGCCGAAATAATCACAGAAATTTCGTACCAGAAAATAACCTCGCCCTCGGATTTACAAAAATATCAGCAGATAAATTCAGAACACAATTTAACTGACACGCTACATTCTTTAGCAACAGAAGACCCCCAACACCCGCCGCTGTATTACATACTAGCGCGACATTGGGCGCAATGGTTCGGCAGTTCTGTTACAGCAATGAGAAGTTTGGCCGCCGTGATTAGCCTGCTAGTATTTCCCGCAATTTATTGGCTGGCTTGGGAGTTATTTGAATCTTCAGCCGTAGCGTGGATGGCGATCGCACTTTTCGCAATTTCTCCCTACCACATCTTGTTTGCCCAAGAAGCGAGACAGTACAGTTTGTGGACATTAACTACTATTTTATCCAGTGCAGCCCTACTGCGAGCCACGCGCCCTGACAAAAATCAAAATGCTCTCGCCCTTGTGTCTCACTGGGCACTGTACGCAGTCACAGCAGCAATGGGATTTTACACCCACTTGTTATTTGTCTGCGTCGCCGCCGCCCATGCAATCTACATCGCAATCATTGCCAACTGGCGGGATATTAAAACATTTATTGCCTATTATGTAGCAGTTGTAGTAGCATTAATTGCCTCCATCCCTCCCCTGATAAATTCTTTAGAAAACTTCAATCAAATTAGAAGCACAACAGCATGGACAGAACAAACAAATTTCTTAAGATTAGTCAGCAGGTGGGTTGGTTCCGTCACCATAGCATTTTTTGATCTTGGCATCGATGGAACTGCCAACGCCACCCAACTAGCCTTGGTAATTCCAGTTGGGATCATAATTCTAGCTTTAGTCGGCTATGCCCTTTATTATCTATGCCGACAAACACCAAAGCGAGTGTGGTTGATTGTATTGTTATTAATTGCAACCACTGCTTTATTTTTGGCAGTCCCTGATATAATCAAGGGTGGAAGGCGATCGGCAAATCCGCGCTATTTAGTTCCTTGTTATGTGGGAATTCAGCTAGCAGTGGCTTACCTGCTGTCTGCGAAAATTAGTAGCAATTTGGAGAACTTCAAACAGCAAAAACTGTGGAAAATAGTTATAGTTGCCGTTTTTTCCGCAGGTATTATATCCGGTGGAGTTAGTTCTCAAGCAGATATTTGGTGGAATAAAGGCAGCGGTTGGTTGCGTACCTTGGAAGTAGCTGGGACTGTCAATCAAGCCAGCAATCCCCTAATTATCAGCGATGCCAATATCGCACATATCATGCCTTTAAGTTATTACCTAGAACCAAAAGTCAAACTGCTAATAGAACCCCGCTGTTACACTTCTTGCTACAAAAATCGAGAATTGGCAAAGAAAAAACCCCAACCCCCGCAAATTCCCGGCGGTTTCAGCGAGTTGTTTTTATACAGACCGTCCTCTACTTTGCGATCGGCAATTCAGCAACAAAACTATCAAATAGATCCGGCTGACACTGATGTCGATCTTAATTTGTGGAAACTTACCCAAAAATAATCTAAAACATTAAGGCAAAAAACACGGGTTTGGTGCAAAAAAATGTCTTGTTCACTGCGACATATTAACCATAAACGGCCTTTGTGGAAGTATGTCGCAAGTAGAGTTCGATAGGTTGGCTTTTCGTGGTAAGCTAAAAGTTAAGAATAAAAAAATAACATCAAAAATCTCAAATGACAGTCACTGAAACCTCCAACATTCGTAAGCTGCTGTGCGATCCAGACTTAGGGCTGATTCCTCACCTAGAAAAGTGCCTGAAAGATTTGCACTCATCTGCGATCGCCAGTGGAGAGAAATTCAAGGTAGAACCTTACGATATAGAACTCAAAAGCTGCCACACCCAGAAGCATCCCAACGACCAAAAACCCCTCGTCACCCAGTCAGTGTTAATAAAAGTTCCCCTGACTGGGAAAGTTCAAGACAAGATGCACCTATATCTGATCGCAACTGAGTTGCAGAACCAAATCGACGTTAAAATTATCGACTGGAGTGCCTTAGAACGCCGCCAATACGACATTCAGGGCATCCCCTTAAAGCAGCCGATCACCAAAATTGACGGGCAGATGAATTACGAGTTAGTATTCGATCGACCAACCTACTGCTGCATCACCCTGTGTCGCCAATTTGACTTAACTTACGCCGCCAATTTTTAATTTGGCTTGTAGGGGCGGGTTTCACCAACAATATTTAGGTTAATTAACAATCTATAAAACCCGCCCCTATCCCACGGTAAACCCCTTGTACATTTTTCGCATTCAATACAAATCAATGTTGATGTAAATTGTTAGTTGTGTGGCGGCGGGTTTATGTATATTGTTAGTAGAAATTCGATATTGTTGGTGAAACCCGCCCCTACGAAATCTGGTAACAGTATGTCAATCCCATTACCAATTCCCAATTACTAATTACCAATTATCAATTAATTCAAACCGCTCGATTCGCAGTTTCCGCAAGAATCCTCTTAATATCAGCAGGAGTCAGACTCGGATTAGCTTGCAACATCAAAGCTATCACGCCGGATACTTGTGGCACTGCCATTGAAGTACCTGCAAAATATCGATAGGGAATCCCCGGTTGAGAAAGCGGCACAGTTGAATAAACATCACCAGAATCCGCCCTGCCGCCATCGCCGCCCGGAGCAACAAAATAATTAATAGTCTCCGTACCCGCCCGGTTAGAATACTCCCCAAACAAGCCATTTCGGGTAACACCACCGACAGCAATTCCTACCTCATTGGCAAACCGAGCCGGATAATCTACTTGTGGGCGAGCATCATTTCCCGCCGCCGAAATCACGATCGCGCCTTGAGCTTCAGCCGCTCGAATAGCATCCAATTCTTGAGCATTCAACTGTTGACCGCCCAAACTCACATTGATTATCTTCGCTCCATTTGCCACCGCATAATTAATCGCATTAATTTCATCCCGAATTTTACCTACCCCTGCCCGATCGAGTATTTTCAAAGGCATAATCTTCGCAGTCGGAGCCGTTCCAGTAATCCCAACCCCATCTTTTTTCGCAGCAACTAAACCCGATATATGAGTGCCGTGATTGTTATCATCCATCGGGTCATTATCGTTATTGACAAAATCCCATCCTCGGAAATCGTCAACAAACCCATTGTTGTCATCATCAACCCCGTTGCTAGCTTTATTGCGACCGATCGCATCAACGCCGGTTTCCCCCGCATTGCTCCAAATATTCCCCGTCAAATCCGGGTGATTGTAGTCAACTCCGCTGTCGATAACTGCCACCACAATTCCGTCTCCAGTCAACCCCTGGGCCCAAACTTCTGGAGCTTTAATTAAATCTCTGCCCCACTCGTCGCCGCCCAAATCGGGAACATCAGGAAAAGTTGCAGTACCTTGAGCTTTAGCAACTGCCGCCGCTGCATTCACCAAACCGAACCCAAAACGAGAGTCAAAACCTTGCAAGTTGCTCGCATTGTTAGGAGAAACAGTTGCAGGGGTTGCAGACAGATTGAGGGTGAAATCTGTACTGCCTTGGTATTGATAAACTCGAACAAAGTAAGTTCCTGCGTCTAAACCATTGATATCGATCGACTCCGGCGATAAATCCAATTCTTGAGAAGAACCAATAATGTCGGTGAAGTCAATAGAATTGTCGCCGTTAAGATCTTTAATTAGAGCAACATCAACATCCGCCGTCAAACCGCTAACAGTTAATTTAAAGTCGCTAGTTGCAGGCAAAGTAAAGCGGTAAAGGCCGTCTGGCCGGGCCTTGCTAAGCGAGTCTGCGATTGTTTGAGTGCCGCCCAAAACGCCTAAATCGCGAGCTTGATCCAGTTGGTTGCCCAATACGGTAGTTGCAGAGATGAATGTATCGGCGAGGTCTTGTGGAGATGCGTTGGCTACCAAGCCTAAAATAGCATTGGATTGGCGAATTTTAATTAATGTATTGGAAATACCCGGGGCGATCGATATTTCTTCGAGAATTAAGTCAGCTTCGGTAAGATTGTCAGTCAGTCCGATCGAATCCACAAAACTGTTAAAGTCAGTAATAACGTCTGCAGCCGCCGGATCGGAGACTGCGGAGTTGCTGCGGAGGACAAAGGTATCTGGGCCCAAACCCCCTGTCAGCGTATCTTTGCCACCATCCCCCACTAAAACGTCGCTGCCAGAGTCACCGTTGAGGGCGTCATCTCCCTTACCTCCCTGCAAGGTATCGCTGCCGGCATCGCCAAACAAGATGTCGCTGCTGACACCACCGTTAAGTACATCGTTGTCTGCACCCCCTAACAGCGTATCGGAATTGCCACCGCCGAGAATGCGATCGTTACCATTATCACCGCTAATTATTTCGGCATCCGACGAACCGACAATAAAATCGTTGCCGCCGAGGGCAAAAAATCCGTTAGGATAAGGAGTCACAAAGCCCGGAGTCAAGGCGAAACTATTGGGGCTATCATCTAAAAGATAGGAAAGACCGTCAGGGCTCGGGCCGGGCATAGAAATGTACTCCTAGTGAGGTATATCGATCTAAATTTTAGATTTTAAATTTAAGTTTGTGGTTAAAAACGCCCTAAATAGTCTGTAATGCGCGCATTACAGACAGTCTGTAGAGGTCTGCATAGGTTAGGTTAAACTGAGATGTTCCACCCTTCTCAATTACTTGTTTAGGAACAGGCAAGATGCCTGTTCCACAAGAAAATTCATCTTTTGTGGAACGGGCATCTTGCCCGTTCTTGACAAGCTTTCCGGCCTGTTCCACAAAAATGTTGAGTTATTGTGGAACCAACAGGCAAGATGCCTGTTCCACAAAAATGTTGAGTTATTGTGGAACCAACAGGCAAGATGCCTGTTCCACAAAAATGTTGAGTTATTG
>NZ_JAUBTT010000132.1:0-6056 GCF_036705125.1 Microcoleus sp. B7-D4 | reverse complement strand
TGGAACGGGCATCTTGCCCGTTCTTGACAATGGTGCAACATCTCAGGTTAAACAGATTTATTCCGTCATATCATGCCGTGTCAATCAACCACAATTTCGCCTTAGCCGCTCTAAAATATAAAATCTAAAACAGTCTAACTTAATCCCAAATTCAAAATCGGGATCAGAAAATGGGAAAACAACACTTGCGTCGAATTCAAAATTTTTTCAAGATCGCGAAGTCGCATTTAAAGCCTTATTTGCGGTATTTGATTTTGGGCGGGACGTTTTTATTTATTGCCAAAGCTTTTTTAACTCACTGGCGAGAAGTCGCGAATATCCAAATTCGAGCCGAAAGTTTTCCGTTGCTGGCGATCGCCCTTGGCGTCACTTTACTTTCTCTAATTTTCGTGGGCTGGGTGTGGATGTTGATTTTGCGGGAATTCCGCCAACCTGTAACTGCCGCCTGGGCAATTCAAGTTTTTCTCAAAACTAATATTGCCAAGTATTTGCCGGGGAATATTTGGCATTTTTGGGGTCGAATATTGGAAGCCAAAAAGGCAGGCATTTTCCCGAAAGCTGCTACTCTCAGCGTGTTGCTGGAACCGCTGCTGATGGCTTCGGCGGGCGTTTTGATTGGGTTGATTTGTTTTGACAAATTCAATTGGTGGTTGCGGATTGTCGGTTGTGCTGCTATTTTAACGGCGATTCATCCCCGAATTTTAAATCCGATCGTTCTCTTTGTAGAGCGGTTAAAGTTATCCAAGAACAATGGGGAAAATCCCCAGGCTGGGGAGGCTGCGGGCGAGAAACAGAATTTTCGTGTAGAGTCTACCTCCAATATAGCTAAAAAAACATCGAATGTCAAGTCCCGCCGCAAAATTAATTTGCCAATTAAACGCTATCCTTTAGTGCCGTTAATCGGACAAATGTGTTTTATCGGATTGCGGGGCTGCGGTTTTTTGCTAACGGTAATGGCTTTAACTCCGGTGAACTTTAGCAATATTCCCAACTTGTTCGGTGCTTTTTGTTTTGCGTTTGTTGTCGGTTTAGTCGTACCGGGAGCACCGGGGGGAATGGGAGTATTTGAAGCAACGGCGATCGCCCTGCTGTCCGATCGCTTTTCTACGGGTATAATTCTGAGTGCCGTGGCTTTGTATCGGATAATTAGCATTCTGGCGGATGTTTCGGGTGCTGCTTTAGCAAAGCTCGATCGCCAGCGCGATCGGCACAGTCGGTGAGTGGGAAAATATATGAGGCCAGCGGACTTGCCCCGATTAGCAGGACTCGAAAATATGTATTTTTATTAAGATTTTTTGCATACGTACGTATGCTGGGTATATTGGACTCAATAAAAAAAATCTCAACTCATTTGTTTAGGCTGCTAAGAAAAAAAGCCACAAACAATAGAGTCTGAATCCATAAATTTAAGACCTGCAAACAAACCGAGTTGCTCTCATAAAATCTACAGTTTTAGGTATTTATACCGTGAAGAAAACGGTTTTTTTAGTTCCGGTGTGCTTGTCCTGGATTTATGAAAAATTGTTAACTTTAGGATATAGGGTACACAGCCATGATGCCAGTTTTATCAGCAGGTGCGATCGAACTTCCGAATCAAATCAACGCGGGCAATGGGAGTTTTGGGGAAAAGAGCGATCGCCCCTATAACCCCAGTACAATAGTATTTATCGATACGGCAGTAGCAGACTATCAAACACTCCTAGATGGAGTGAAATTGGGAGTAGAAGCAATAGTTATCGACTCGCACAGAGATGGAGTCGAACAAATTAGCGAAGTGTTAGCGAATCGCACTAATATTGACAGCATTCATCTAGTTTCCCACGGCGAACCGGGAAGCTTGCAACTCGGTAAAACCAGACTGTGTGTGGATAACCTAGAAGCTTATAGCCAGCAATTGCAGCAATGGCGACGCGCTTTAACAATTGATGCAGACATTCTGATTTACGGCTGCAATGTAGCAGCAGCATCCCGCGCTTGTCAGAAAGTCCGCCAGGGAATAAATTCCCTGTCTCAAAGCGAAAGTCGGTTGAAACCGACTAAAAACAATTTCATTAAACAGTCCTATTTAGAGGACTTTTGCTATGAGACGGGGGTTGAAACCCCCGGCGGAATCGAGGGCGAACTAGCCTTAGAATACTTTGGTGAAACGAGAATTGAAACCTCCAGCGGACTCGATGAACAAGCCGTAGATGGTAAGCACTTCCTCCACCGCATTGCATCCCTCACTGGTGCAAATATCGCCGCATCCAAGCATCTCACAGGGAGTGCAAAATTAGGTGGCAACTGGGAACTCGAAACACAAATCGGCCACATCAAATCGCCCCTAGCATTCGACTCAAAGGCGATGCAAAACTATGCGTCGGTTTTGAATACCTATACCGTTAAAAATACTTTCGATAGCGGTACAGATTCTCTGAGAGATGCGATCGAAAAAGCTAATTTTAATCCCGGATTAGACACAATTAACTTTAACATTCCCGGCACTGGCCCTTATACCATTACCCTTAATCAAGCCTTACCTGTCATCACCAGCCCAGTTAGTATCGATGGGACATTTCAACCTGGGTATGCTGGTAAACCGATAATTGAACTAAATGGCAGTTTAGTACAACAACCAGCATCTTTTTCAAACTCTTTTTATATCAATGGTTTAGAGTTAGGCAAGAATCCTTTGGGCGGCGCAGAAGATTCCAGTGGAAGTACCATTCAAGGATTGGTTATTAACGGATTCGGAAAGGGTGGAAATTCTATAGGTCACGGCATTGGGGTACAGACTAACAACAATATCATCCAAGACAACTACATTGGTACTGATATTAGCGGTACGACTGCTGTAGGCAACACTTTCACTGGGATCAGAATCCAAAGTTACACTCAAAACAATCCTCCTAACGTTGTCCCTCCCGTAACAGGTAATATTATCTCCCGCAACGTCATCTCTGGCAACGGCTTGACAGGCATATTTGTGGCGAGGGAAGGAGTCACAAATACCAAAATTACTGGCAATTACATCGGGACTGATGCCACGGGAACAATAGCTTTAGGTACCGAGGGCGATGGCATTTTGATCTTAGGCAAAAACGGGAATAATACTATCGGGGGCCCAGCACCTGGAGAAGGTAATATCATTGCTAACAATAAAGGGAGTGGCATTGAAATTAATGCACGTTCCGGCAGTAACACTATACAAGGCAATCGTATCTTTAATAACAAACGATTAGGAATTGACTTAATCGGTAATACTGGCATCACTCCCAACGATTTGGGCGATGCGGATACAGGCAGCAACAATCTGCAAAATTACCCGGTTCTGACCTCAGTTAGCGGCAACACAGTCAGCGGCATTCTCAACAGCACTCCTAACGCTAACTTCCGCGTCGAATTCTTTGCAAATAGCAGTTATGACCAGGCAGGGGCAGGTCAAGGTGAAGCTTTTCTAGGTTTCCAAGACGTTACTACAGATAGTGCGGGCAATGCTAATATCAACTTCGCCTACACTCCAGTAGCAGGGAAACCGGTTCTCGCTGCTACTGCTACTAACAAAACTACAGGCGATACCTCGGAATTTTCCCGTCGCAATCAATCTCCTATTAATTCAATACCGGGAAGAAAAACCACTACCACAACTAACCCGAATAACATTACCCTCAACAGCGGAGACTTCGTATATAACGTTTTAGCGACACCCTATCCGTCTGCTATTGACGTTTCAGGTGTAACAGGAAAAGTAGACAGCGTTACGATCGCTCTCAACAATGTTAAAACCTATGGTCAAGCCGATGCATCGCAGACAATCAACCTCTTGCTAGTTGGGCCAGAGGGACAAAATGTGGTGTTAATGTCTCACGTTCCATCTGCACCACTCAACAACGTCACGTTGAATTTGGATGATAATGCAGCCTCTTTTCTTTATGATTTTTCTAGTTCTACAGTCCCAACTATCGCTTCAGGCAACTACAAACCGAGTAACTATTCGTTAAACAATGCTCGCGATATTTATCCCTTAGCTTTACCACCCGGTACGCCGACAGGGGCACCAGAAGGGCCTTACGGTTCGACTCTTTCTGTTTTCAATAAAACTAACCCCAACGGCACTTGGAAATTGTATGCAGTTGATGCTAACCAATATAATTCTAAAGCTTCCAATGCTACTACTCCAGGAAATATTGCCAGTTGGAGTGTCAACATTACTACTGATATCGGCAAAGAAACGACGACTCAAAATACTCCTCGCATCTTCTCGGCTAGCAACGGCAATAGTATCTCTGTATCGGATTCAGATAGCGAGTCGGTGGAAGTTAATCTCAGCGTTACCAGCGGCACTCTTACACTCAAGTCGCTGACGGGAGTTACCGGATCGGGGAATGGCAGCAACAGCCTGATTTATACGGGAAAACAGGCTGATATTAATGCTGCTTTAGATGGTTTAACTTATACGCCGAATCCGAATTTTAGCGGAACAGATACGCTGACTTTGACGACAAACGATCGCGGAGCTCCAGAATTAGGCGGTGCTCAAACCGATAGCGATCGTGTGGATATTACCGTCAATCCCACAACTCCGACTCCGACAACTCCGACTCCGACAACTCCGACTCCGACAACTCCGACTCCAACAACTCCGACTCCGACAACTCCGACTCCAACCACTCCGACTCCAACCACTCCGACTCCAACCACTCCGACTCCAACCACTCCGACTCCGACAACTCCGACTCCGACAACTCCGACTCCAACCACTCCGACTCCGACCCCAACACCAACGCCTGCGGAAACTTCTACTCCGACGCCGACTCCTGCTGAAAATCCGACGCCAACACCAACGCCAACGCCTGCGGAAACTCCGACACCGACTCCGACGCCAACGCCGACGCCTGCGGAAACTCCGACACCGACTCCGACTCCAACGCCAACTCCGACGCCTGCGGAAACTCCGACCCCAACACCGACCCCAACACCATCAGTACCTGTTGTTACAACAGGAAGTGATACTGATTGCATTTGCAATACTATTGAGTATCCAACAGTCGATCGCCAAAACCAAGCTGACAACATTATCAACGGCAATGGTAGCGGTGCAATTCTGTTTGGTACACCAGAAAATGATGCTTTTTACGGCAGTCCAACTCCGAATATTTTCGATGCGGATTTAGGCGATGACAACCTCTACGGCGGTGAAGAAGACGACATCCTTTACGGCAACCGAGGCAATGATTTTATTGACGGCAAAAAGGGAGATGATATCCTTTTTGGCGGCAAGGGCAATGATATCATTGTTGGCGGTGAAGGCGAAGATATAATTTTTGGCAATAGCGGCAATGATTCAATAAATGGTAAACAAGACAACGACTTAATTTTGGGCGGTGAAGGTGATGATTTTATCGACGGTGGCAAAGGCAGCGATATCGCATTGGGAGGCAAGGGAAATGATATAATCTTCGGCAGCGAAGGCGAGGATTCTCTCTACGGCGATTATGGTAATGATACCCTCTGCGGAGGTGCTGGCAATAATTATCTGAGTGGAGGTGCTGGCAATGATTTGCTAGACGGGTGCGAAGGAAATGATACTTTGATTGGTGGCAAAGGTAATGATACTTTGATTGGCGGTTTGGGGGATGATTGTTTAATTGGAGGTGCTGGGAGCGATCGCTTTTTACTCTCTGCTAATTCTGGTATCGATATTATTGCCGATTTTGAAGATGGAAAAGATTTGCTGATGCTAGCTAATGGCTTGACATTCGAGCAATTAACTCTTACTGAAAATAGCGGTGCAACCTTGATTCAGTTTGGGGAAACAGGAGAAATTATAGCTACTTTAAACGGAGTTTCTGCTAGCAGAATAAGCGCCAGTGATTTCACTTTCATTTAAACAGGCTCACCACTGATGCAGGTCGGGCACAAACGGTGTCCCGGAACTCAAATTTTTGTGCCGATCGAGCCTCTCCAACCTGACGCACCCTACCGCAACTTTCTCTTTCCCCTCTAACTCTCTCTGTGTCCTCTGTGTCCTCTGCGGTTAAAAACTCTAATTCTTATATGAATTAAAGCATTTTTTC
>NZ_JAUBTT010000131.1:0-18383 GCF_036705125.1 Microcoleus sp. B7-D4 | reverse complement strand
CAAAACATCTACATTGCTTGATGCCCAAGTCTCTCTGGGTCAGAAGTTAACAGCAGTTTGCGTTCAGATAAGTGGTGCTGCCAGTCCCCTAAATCCCCCTAAATCCCCCTAAATCCCCCTATGTCCTTTGGACAGGCTACGCCAACAAAAGGGGGACTTGAAGATCGTTAACTTGGCTTACCAGAATTAAATGGCGTTGCTGATTTAGGGTATGAAAAGCTAATAGGCAAGTCAGAGAAACCAGCATCCACAAAACTTCGGGATTTTCAACTTATTTTTTTCATACCCTGATTAAGCAGATGTTCCCCCACCGCATCAGACACAGTGTTATCACAGCCGCGCTGGACGCAACAGACGGGGATGTACGGAAGGTTTAGAAACTCAGCAGGCACAGGAATTTAAACACTTTGATGGTGTATGACGATAATCGATCGAGTGACCAGGGGGATGTTACCGAGATGCTGGATGGGATGTTTTAGTCGATCGGCGGGGGAAGCGGATGATTCGACGTGAAGAAGCGATCGAAATCATAGATTTCTCTGATGCTAAACATGAAGGAACGTTGGATACATAATAATTAATTATTCCCCATGAAGAAACTCAGCATTGACTCTGATAATAAAATATGCAATTACAACAACCGCTGACTGAGATCGACCTTGATGCGTATTTTCAACGAATTGGCTATAGTGGTGACTGCTCACCCAGGCTGACAACGTTACAGGAAATTCATCAGCGACATTCCCAAACGATCGCCTTTGAAAACCTCAATTCACTCCTGAAACAACCTGTGAAGCTGGATTTAGCATCCTTGCAACAAAAACTCATCAACCAGGGACGGGGCGGCTATTGTTTTGAGCAAAACTCATTGTTGCGGGCTGTTTTGCTTGCTCTTGGCTTTCAGGTAACTCTTCTAGCAGCTCGCGTGCTGTGGAATTTGCCATCCGGGACGATCGCACCTCGCAGTCACATGGTGCTGGGGGTCAATATTGATGGAGAGCCATACATTGCAGATGTGGGATTCGGAGGATTAACGCTTACCGCGCCACTTGCTTTGACACCGGATATTGAACAACCTACATCCCATGAACCATTTCGATTGATCGCAACGGATCGCAGCTACATTATGCAAGCATATATCAAGCAGGACTGGAAATCCCTTTACAGATTCGACCTTCAGGAGCAAGAATTACCCGATTATGAGGTGAGCAATTGGTACGTTTCAACTCATCCAAACTCGATTTTTGTTACTAACTTGATGGTGGCAAAGCCGGATTCAAATTGTCGTTATGCCTTGTGGAATAATCAGTTTACGGTGCATTATTTGGATGGTCGAACAGAACATCGTGTCCTTTCAACGGTTGCAGAGTTCCGCGCTACCCTTGAGAATGTTTTTTGTCTCAACCTGGGAGCGATCGCCCAGATTGATGGGATGTTACAACAATTAATTGAGCGATCGTGTGCGATGACCTAACGGTGAAAGCGGGCAACTCTCGATTTATGGCAAGGGCGACAAGACTCGCGTGGTGTAACTTCCTGCGTCTCTGTATCTGTCGATTTTGAACAGCAGAGGAAGTGCTGGGAATTCAGAGCCGATTTTCAGGAGTCGGAAAGCTACCAACTGCGGTCGCTTGCACAGGATTTCTGTAACGCACTGGGTCAAGGAAAGTGAAATCTGCTTATATTGAGAATTCTCAATCTGACTGACGACTACAATTTTTACATTGAAATCGCTGTTTCCCGTAATAAGTCTTTCCATTTTTAATAAAAAAATCGCTTTGACAATTAGAACATTCCATACTTTCACCTCACAGACTTTTGTTGATTTAATATTAAACCCTTGCTGTGCATCACTACCCGAATGACTAATGGCTATCGAGGTTTGAAGCACAAGCCTAGATTTTAATTATTGTTTGAAAGTGGTATCACCAACAGGATATCGAATCGATCGGTAATTGCGCGTTTGCCGGAAGTCAGGGAGAACACGCCGAATATAAATTCCGTGCGATTGCGGATGGCAGTGCAGCAGAAATAGGGCAAACTGATAGATAGGTGAAATAAGAATGAGCGAAATAAATAAGGTCGCTAGCAGTTTCAGAAGCTCTGATTCCAAGGCTGTATCTACCGCTAAACACACTTTTGGAGGACGGAATATGTTGACTTCTTTAAGGGAAACGACTCCCGCCTCGGAATACGCAAATTCCCCATCCAAAAGCTTTGTATTCAAAGGTTCCAGCATCAATGAAGGTGGATATTTTGTTTCCAAAATTGGGGATGGTAAATCTGACTGCATCGAGAAAATTACCTCGGCACTTCAAAAATCTGCCTCTATTCTTAGAGAGATGGACAAAGTTAGCATAACTTCTGATGACCACTCAGGCTAACTGCAATTAGGCTTTGTTATCCCCATTCAAATACCTGGATTCATACAAAAATTAATTACCAAAATCGCAAATTTATCAAATAAGTTTGATGAGATAACTCCGGGGTGTATCTACCAATAATGCCCTGAAAGGAGTCTCCAATATGAGTTCTACATTTGCTCAAGTTAACTCACAATCTGCTTTTAAAAAAATGCCCCTGCGCTCCTTAGTCTTCATTGACTCCGGCGTGGAAGATTACGAGTCAATTATAGCGGGAGTGCTGCCGGGACAGCAGGTAGTAATACTCGATCGCACCAAAAACGGCATCGAACAAATCACCTCCGAGATGGAAAAATATGCCTCTACTAACGGGGCGATAGACTCGGTTCACATTATTTCTCACGGCAATTCGGGCAGTTTGCAGCTAGGTTCTGCAACGTTAAATGCGGATAATTTATCACAATATGAAAGCCAGTTGCAAGGGTGGCGAAATGCGCTGAGCGAGAAAGCAGATATTGTGCTTTACGGTTGCGATGTTGCGGCGGGTTCGGGAAGCGATTTTGTCGTTCGCCTGGGCGAGTTAACCGGGGCTGATATTGCTGCATCTAGCGATCGCACTGGCCGCGGTGGTAACTGGAATTTGGAGTTTGCCAAGGGTGACATTGAAGCACCGCTAGCCTTGACTCCAGAGGCAATGGCGGATTATCAAGGAACTTTAGCAACTATTACCGTTACCAACAATAATGATAGCGGGTCTGGTTCCTTGAGAGATGCGATCGCCTCCGCAGCAGCCGGCGATACCATTGAATTTGCCTCCACTCTTGCGGGCCAAACAATTACTCTCACTTCTGGTCAACTTGTCATCAACAAAAACTTGACAATTGATGCCGTTGGTGCAGCTAATTTAACCATAAGTGGCAACAATACTTCGCGGGTCATTCTCACAGAAGATGCAACAAATGTTACTCTAAAAAACCTGATTATTGCCAACGGCAAAGTTTCTGGTACTGACCCCAATAATCAGACAACTAGCGCCGGTGGTGGCATTCAAACAGGAGGTAGCAGCACTTTAACTTTAGAAAATTGCCAAGTCAATAATAATGTGGCGGGTTTTGGTGGCGGCATTTACACGGGTTTTCGCAGCACGACGACTGTCATTAACAGCAAGTTTAGTGGCAATGATGGTTCGCTAGCGGATAATACCGAACGTGGTGGCGGCGCGATCGCCACTAAAAGCGGCGGTGTTCTGACTATTAGAGATAGCGAATTTACCAACAACAAAGGCAGCTACGGCGGTGCTGTTAATAACCTGTTGGGCAGCATGACGATCGAAAACTCTAAATTCACCGGCAACGTGACAGATAAAGGCGTTGGCGGGGCAGTTTACGTCGATGGCGCTAATGCTTCGGGGCCGAATGCAACCCCTGGCCCAGTTGCCGGAACTATTGCTATCCGCAACAGCGTTTTTGATGGCAATATCGGAGCGAGAGAAGGAGGAGCGGGATTTTTATTTGGCTATCTTGAAGATAAGATAGTTTTGGAAAATAGCACTTTTATTAACAATAAAGCTGTTAAGGATCTAGCCGGAGTTGGAGGTTCGGGAGGCGCAATTCGTCACGGAAATACCGAACTTACTGTAACAAATTCCACTTTTGCTAATAACCAAGCTGAAGATAATGGGGGCGGTTTGTGGTCAGGAGAGAATGGAAATATCAGCATTGTCAACAGTACATTTTCCGGCAACAGCGCTGCTAAGCAGGGCGGAGGAATGCTTGTCGCTAACAGAGATTCGTTTTCGACTAACATCGTCAATTCGACTTTTGCTCAAAATACCGCTGAATTTTCGGGAGGTATTGGTACTTTTAACGACCCTGTGAAATCGCCAATTACTGTCAAGAATTCGATTTTTGATAGGAATACGGCAAGTAATCCTTTTAAAACTAGGCAGCACACTGGACGGGAGCTCATCGATGGGGGAAACAATCTTCAATTTCCCGCTACACTGACCGTGGGAGATCCTAATGATAGTAATGTTACGGCAAATGTGACGATCGCAGACCCCTTACTCGGCCCTTTGGAAAATATTAACGGCGCTTTCGTGCTGCCGCTGCTAACAGGAAGTCCGGCAATTGATACTGGTACTGGTGCGGGCGCGCCGGCGGCTGATCAGCGCGGTGTCAGTCGCCCTCAAGATGGTGATAATAACGGAAGTGCGATCGTTGATATTGGCGCTTATGAATTTAACCCTACAGTCACGCAAACGACTATTACTGGTTCTTTGGGTCAAACCAATAATTACAGCAGCATTAGTGACCTGATCACACAATGGCCGAATGCCGCCCAGAATCAAGGCATCAAACTGTCTGGGATAGCTTTTGATGGTTTTGAAACTGACTACCTTAACCCGAATGTCATCAGCAACCTCACCTTAGCAACGAATGAAAACCCTAAAAGCTGGTTGAGCTACGGCGCTGTTGCTGGTATTGGTGTCCCATCCTCTTATGATGGTTGGTTCACCGACGCCAGGAAAATTCGGGCAGAAATCAACCATAACCCCAACACCAATCAATCTCAGGCGCTGAAGGTGAAATGGGCAGATAACCAAGACATCACTAGCACAACGATCGACCTCAGTGCATTAAGTCCCAAAACAAGTCCAGGATTGGGCGATCAAGGCAATGAAGTTGGTTTCCTGCAAATCTTTAATAATGGGGTTCTGGTACCAGCCACCAATTTTACGATCGCTCGCCTCAACGCTCCGAGCGCTCCAAAACCGATCACTCGGTCTTCAGATGGAGCTACTTTCATTGGCGATCGCACCGATGGCAATTTCAAATTCCAGATAGTAGGAGACTCTCTGACCGGCGCTACTTTTGACGAACTGCGGTTTTCCACCAAAGCCTACGATAGCCCTACCGCTGCCTACGCCGCCACTTCTTTCAAAAGCGATGGTTCTGACTACCTGGTGCGGAACATTGAATATCAAGGGATTTCTAATGCTGTGCCTCCAACTTTCTTCTCTTACGGTTCGTCTCCAGATCCTATTATTGATGGTGGTACTGGAGTTGTTACGATTAATCGGACTGGCGATATTTCGGTTTCGGCTTCGGTGGACTATTTGATTGTTGACCCTAGTGGAGGTCAACCTGTGAACAACGTAGACTACAAAATTAGTCCATCTGCTGTGAATCCTTCGTCCGGCACTGTGAACTTTTATCCCGGTCAAACTAGCGTTAGTCTGACGATTAACAATCTTCCTGGTTTAACTGGTGGGGTGGTGAATTTGGGCTTGGGCTCAGGTTCGAGCGGCAGTCCGGCATCGACTACAATTACTCTGCTTTAAGGTTGTTAGTAGGGCGAGGAATAGAGAAATCTTTGCTCTACTAATATGTCCCGCAAGTAGTTAAATGGTAGTGCTGTCTGCCTAGTCGAGCACTTCTAGAATCTCGACGCGATAAAGAAAAATTATAAATTCCTTGTCTGACATATCTTGTCTACGTCTTACAATGTCTTACGGTTGTTTTTTTATTTTTCTTACTCACGTTACACTATCTTGTATTACCGCCCTGAATGATACCTTACATTTAGCAGGATAAATGTAAAGAAGTTTTGATCGCACTTCTGCCAGAATCGCAACCCGCGTCAGCACTCAGCACCTAATCTGACACCTTCCGCCGTGGCAGGGCGGGTGTACTATTTCCCGTCTACAAAAGGTTTTGAGTGCTTTTAGGCTTTGTTCTAATTGTCCGGCGATCCTAGTCGGTGTTGTTCTAATCCTGGTTAGTCAGCTAGCCGTAAAAGCGCCCTTTTCCGGTAGAGAGTCAGAATCGGTCGTTCGATCGTCAGTCTCTGATTGACCAGTTTGGGTCACGGCTTCTATCAAATCCCGAAATTTTTCTTCCAAGTGCGATCGGGCTTCTCGTCCGAGCCGGGAGCGTTATTCTGAAATTGTTGAACTATAGAGCAGGTTTAGAGCATGAAAGATACTCAAGAACATCTACTTATTGAAGATATTGATTAGACACAGTTTGTGAAGAAACCAAAGCTATTAGTAGCGGTTTTTTCAGGAAATTGGCTCCCACATTTTTCAAAATAGGTAAGGCAGTATACACGAGTGAAAACCAAACCGTTCAAGATGTAATTGAATTCATAAAGTTTGGAGTTTGATGTCAGAATGTCTGTCCCTCCCAACGAATCTGACTGGGGAAGGCTAACATCTCAGTCCATTTGCCCGCCGTTTCGTACAAAATGGCGAAAGAGGAAGTTGTGGCAGTGTTGGAAGATGCGATCGAGCGTGCCGCAGATGAACGGGATGCGAGCACCATCGGGAGGTCGCCTGCAGAATTCGTTAAGCTCGATCGTCCGCTCTAAGCGACGTGCCACCAACTGCCGATCAAACCTCACTGCTCTGCTTCAGGTTTAGGCTCTTTGGGTTTTTTCTCAAAGACTTGGATATTTGGGTCTGATAGCACAAAGCCGTTAGAGGTTGATTCACCCATCTTGCCACCGATAGCAGCTACCCACATGGGATAGTTGGTAGCAGCATCCTCAAGCTTCTTCCATATTTTTGGCTTAACCGTAACGGACACTACCCGATCGTCACAGTCAAGCTCAAAGGTTTTCCAGTTGTCCTTGTTAGTCTGTACGTTATTCGGGAGTTCGTTAATTTTGATGATGAGTTCAAGCTTGCCAAGTGTCATAGGTAATTTCGTTGGTTTTTTGGTACTTTGTTAGCTTTGTATATTTTCCAGCCAATGAGGGTTAGTCATATTGTACCTCCAGAAACCTGAGAAAGGCTATAGTTGCGTTAGAAATAATATGTTTGCCACCGCTGAAAACTGTAATATTTTTTTGCTGAAAAACAAAATCTACCAATCTGAATTCTATCTTCAGGTTTCCATAACCTGAAGACAATGCGAGTATCAAAATAAGTACACCCATGTTATCTAAGTTCATCTTTATCTTCATTATTTACAGGAATCCAACTTTTATTCTCATATTTTTCCCAACTGCTCCACTTACCACCATTAAGTAACTTCTTGCGTTGCAAATTACGAATCGGTGTTCCCCCCGGCACTTGGAATTGTACTTCACCCTTTTTTACATCACACTCTTGCATACCAAAAATAGGAGATTGTGGATTCATTTGAAATTTGTAAACTGCTCGATTATCTCCTTTAGCGCTACTACTCACAAATGATTCAGCCACAGATTCTTCAAGAGCTACAGAAACGAACTGGCTTTTGGGTTCATCACTACTTGATGTGGCAAGTATTTGTAAAGACAAAGACATATTATTGTGCCAAGTCATGTCATCCTTACTTATTGGGCGTGGTAAAACTTGTGGCCCATCTGTAAGCCAAAAGTTAATATCTCGACTAAATCTTCTAGCTTTGTAGAGGAGCTCGCCTTCTTCCATCATAGTCTTTACTTCGCCTGAAATAGTAGGCCCACGAAATCCCCATGTATTATGATCGGTTACATAGTCGAATGTCACCCAATTATTACGAATCGACGTAATATTCGACAATTTATTTTTAGTTGTTGTACCGATAAGTGGATTTTTTAGTGCTTCTCCAACGATTGTATGCAAACTTCTACTATCTCGACAGCCATTTGCTAACGCTTGTTCTACAGATACTCCACTTCTAAGACTTATAACGCCTATAGCAAGATCGGGATTATTGTTGAAGCCTAGAAAACTACATGTTAGCGAGATTAAAGTAATAAAAAGATAGAATTTTTTTCGTGCAAACATTTGCGTAAATTTACTCCTTAATATTTTGTAAACACTTTTCAAGAAAAAGTAAGGCTTTTCCGTACTTAATTTGATAATTTTTATTAAGGGCTTGGTGAATAAGTCTGCGATCACCGTCAGTTTTCGGTGTAATCATTGGTAGGGGTGGGGTCATCCCGCCCGTACAGGTGCAAGGATTTGGGCTAAAATAGGGCAAAACCCTTGCATTACCATCGGCGACTATGTACCGGAAAGTTAAGCCTCTGGTCACTGCTGCTAATAACTTGTAGTAGCTCCCCAAGTTTTCTTGCCTCTGTGACTTATGGCTGGTTAAAGCGCTTAAAGCATAAGCTTGAATTGGGTGATCGCTGAACTGACAGGCATCGCTTAAGCCGGAAAAAACCTAAAACCCTATTAGGGATTAAAACACAGGCAAAATCTCCCCAGGTTTGACAGATACTGACGCGCCCTGACGCCCATCTTTGCGTAGTTTGGCTTTTTATGGACTGTCAGAAAATCCCCTCGTTTTTTTTACTGAGAGAATTTTTTAGATACAGTTAGATTTTAGATTGGAGGTCGGGGGTCAAAACATCCCATCAAGTAAATCGGTAACGTCCCTTTGGTCGCGGCCACGATTATCGCATAGGTGTGCTGACATAACGCATCTCAAGAGCTAATCTCAAAGTTAGTTCTTTACCGCAATTGCTCATGGGTAGCCAATCTACAGCCAAAACTATCTTTCTGGTCGCCTCTATGGTGGGCTGGCTTATCGTTGGTGCATCTTTGATGTATCTTTTTCCGGTGGTCGCAGATTGGTTAATATCCTCCGATCGCACCCATCTATGGATGCAGACCCTCAGCCGTAGCGGTTACAATCCTATGCTGGCTTGGGTAGGAGGAGGCATCACTCTGGTTATTACCGTGTCGGGGTATATCCTCTGGCATCAGAGGTTTGAAGGCAAGATTTAGAGCGATGATCACAGATCGATTTTGGAGCGATCGAGTTCTGAGTTCAAAGAAGTGGGAGGCATGAGCGGTGAGGCGTAAAAAAAGCCTGCCAAGAAGACTATCAGAATTTTAGATATTTATGAGTGCTGGTTTGATATACAGTGCTTACTTTTTGGAAAACAGCTAAATGCTCTATTTCTAACAGTTTTTGCTGATGTCAAACATTATACTCTGATGTAATTTTAAATTTCCCAGAGTGACAAAAGAGGGTTAAGTGAACCGTATTGTGTTCTAAATCATTATTTTCACAAGGTCAAATATAGCAATCCTAAATCATTTGCATAATTATTGTAGGGGCAATCCGACCCCTACTCCCCGTGGTTGCCCGATAGATAGGGGGTAGGCACGGGGAGTAGGGGTAGCACTACCCCTACAAATTTATCTGAATCATTTAGGATTGCTATATACAAGATGATTATTTCTATTTTTTGACACTTTAAAACAATTGCTAATTACAACTTTTAATTAGCAATTGGATATAACATTTTAAGCCGCTTTTTACATATTCTTCATATTCAGATTCCTCGGTTAATCTCAATCTACTATCTGGATTTAATAATTGACGATCGCTGATGATGATGGCTCTGCGTCGTGAAGCGTTGATTTTCTCAAGAGTTTCTAAGGCAGTAACTCTTTGTTCTCTTAAGCTTCCTGTCATATCTCCTCCATATTTATGGCACACAAATTTATGAGCTAAAGCCAGAAATTGGTGAGAGTCAAGAAATTCTTCATACGCCGGCCTAAGAAATGAAGGTATTAATTTGAACAGTTCTTTTTCTTTATTCCATGAATTAATAAGATAAGCATGATCGTAAGACATCATGCCACTAAAATCAGGAGAATTAACATTAGGAGGCATCATTGTGGGGCGAACTTTACTTTCGTATTCTTGAGGTTGTGATTCTCCGGCAAATAACATTGATGCACCTGATGCTAACATTAATCGAGACATCGAGATGAGAATAGCTCCTACCTGCACCATATTTTCTTTTCTCATCTCTTTTTTAAAATGCAGCAGACAAAGAATATTTCCTTGTGTAAAAACAAAGAAAAGCCAATGATATCTTTTCCAAATTAATAAAGCCTTATGGGGATCGTCTACTCCATTGTTTTGACTAAAGTATCTCATATTTAAGAATGTTTTATAAGCCATGAGGATACTTCTTATGACTAAAAATACAGGAGACTTTTTAGTTTGTGATCGCTTCACATCAAAGTAAAAATCATAATCCTCAATCTCCCCTTTCTTTAAAGAACCTGAGAAAGTCAAGTATTTGTGAGAAAAAAATGTTTCAAGTGAGCCAAGCATTGAGTAAGCTTGACTTAGTTTAGTTGCAGATTCTTCTTTTGATGGTGCATCTATAGATGCTTTAAATACACTGATTAATTTACCTAATTTCACTCTCTCTAACTCATTCAAATCATAGGTTGATGAGATATCTTCAGGCCAGGGTAACAACAAACTAGCATCTAAATTCAAGATTCTTTTAGGCATGATGTTTATTTATGAAATTGCATTTTAGAATATATAGCAAGGGAAGCGATCGCAAATAATGCCATTACCTCAGACATTACATTCACGGTGTGTCCATCAAAGAAAACGCTAACTAGAAAACTTGCCAATGAACCAGCCAACATCTCTAAAAAGCCGATCGATGCGGCGGCACTACCAGCAATATCTTCTACTGATTCAAGTGCATGATGGATAGCATTAGGTGCGATTAGCCCATAACAAAAGGTGTTAATGATGAGCAGAGGTAATAGTGTAAGTAACTGAGCAGCACCAGTCATCGAAACTAATACAAGTGTAATAGCTGAGGTGGCAGATATTGCTAACCCAAAGCCAAGCAATCTTGGTGATGGCACACCGCGATTGTTCAGTAGTCCACTGATAAAAGACCCAGCTACGATACCAATACCCGTTGAAGCAAAGATCAACCCATAAGTTGTTGTTGATATCCCTAGAACATTGATCATTACAAGTGATGAAGCTGCAACGTAAGCAAACAGACATCCAAAACTGAGTGCATCGACAAGAGCATATCCAATAAAAACTCGGTTATTAAGAACACGCAGATAATTTCCGATCAGCCGATGTGGTTTGATAGCATTTAGATCCCGACTTTTAATTGACTCATCAAGTCCGAGTGCAATAGTCAGTATAAGTATTAGCCCTCCTACAGCTAATAACCCATAGATACCTCGCCAGCTAGAAATCGCCAATATTCCCACACCAATGGTTGGTGCAATGATTGGTGCTGTGTTGATCACTAGGCTAATGTAGGAAAGTTGGGCGCGAGCAGTAGCACCTTCAAACAGATCGCGAACCATTGCCAGCATCAACGTCATACCAGCACCAGCACCAGCACCCTGAAAAAAGCGCCAAGCTACGAGAGCATTAATTGATGGGGCGATCGCACAAGCAGCACTGGCAAATGTAAAAAGTCCGCAGCCTATGATTAAGATTGGTTTGCGCCCGTAGCGATCGGATAATGGACCAAAGGCGAGTTGCGATATAGCATAGCCAACCATAAATAGACTGAGTGTTAGCCCCACAGTCGCAGGGGAGGCATTTAGTGAAGTACCAATGGCAGGAAATGCTGGTAGTCCCATATCTATTGATAGCGGTAGCATTGCAGCCAACACACCAAGGATTATTGTGAAGCCTACGGATTTAGGTTTAAACTGCATATTATCTAGCTATTGGGAGTTGCTGGTGTTTCGCTTGCCTCGGAGTGAAATAGAAGTTTGCCCTGGCAGGGAGTTAAAGTTTGCGAAAAAAACTGTTTACAGCGATTGTGTTGATCGGCAATCACCACTCGCGCCTCGTGTCCAGTGCGGAATACCTCAGCGCGATCACATTCTTCATAGGCAGCAATAATCACAAAATCTCCAGGAGCGCACAAATGAGCTGCTGCACCGTTGAGACAAATCACACTACTTCCAGGCTCTCCTGGCAACACGTAGGTTGACAAGCGGTTGCCATTGCTAACATTCCAAATCTCCACCTCCTGCAAAGGTATAATTCCCACCTTATCGATCAATTCACTGTCAATGGTGACGCTGCCGACATAATTAACATTTGCATCCGTTACGCGCACTTTATGTAGCTTGGCGTGCATCATTCTAATTCTAGTCATTATTTTTCTCCTGTATTTGTCAATGGGATGATTATTTTTAAAGCACTTTTTCAAACAGCACTGCTTCTTTATGAGGTGCAGGAACATTAGAAAAAACGCGCCTGCCCTCAAACTCAAAAGATTCGTACTGGACGGCATATCTTCGTTGATATTCCAACTCTTGAGCAATATAGGCTGTAACCGAATGGGTACAAGTTGTCACCCCACGCTTGTAATTCAAACTTGCGGCTACTTCAAGTATCTTCTTTTCCAAAGCTAAGATAATAGCAGTACCTTCTACATGAGAAGACGTGCCGGACATAAAGACATGGACAATCTCTCCGACTTTTACCTCCCCGTAACTTTTGAGATACATTTTATCTAGAGAATCCAAGAGCGCAAAAATTGGATTCAAGAACTCAGGTATCTCAAATTCTCCTGTCCGAGAACTTGCAAAATCTTCACACAAACAAAATCCAATCACCTTTCGAGAAAGTCGATGCAACGCCACGAAGGATAAACTCTCGGACAGGCTGTTCCTACATATTATTTCAGAAAACATATTAAAATCTTCTTTCAGAAGACCCAAGCTAACTCCCAAGGGTTCTCTTGAAGTGAATGATTCGCTGACTAATTTCACAGTCTGTTCTAAATATTGCTCCTCGAACGCAACGATTTCAACATCATTCAAGCACACTTCAACTACCCAAGATGGTTTTTCCTGTTTGTATGTGTCGAAAAGCTTTGCTAAAGATGCGAGGGACGACTCATGAACAAAGTTGGAAAGGGGAATGCGTACCCCAAATTCCTGCTTCAGTTTTTCTAGGAAAAACACAACAGACAAAGAATCTCCCCCCAGGTAAAAGAAATCATCGTCTCTGCTAACAGAAGAAACAAGAAACATATTCTGCCAAATGTCTGCTAGTAAATTTTCTGTTTCGGTTTGAGGCAGTTGTTCTGAATCAATGGCTCTGAACCTCCACCCACTCATCCCAGATAAAGCTTGGCGATCGACTTTACCATTAGGAGTCAGGGGCAATTCATCTACAGCGATGATTCGGGTTGGCACCATATAATGTGCCAGTTGAGAAAGGGCGTACTGTTTTATTGCATCCACATTAATAACTGTAGAAGAAACCACAAACGCCACTAGCTGTGTTGTTTCCAGTACCTCCTCGTTTTGTTGAACGATAACGGTGACATTGGAGATTTCTGGGTGGAACCGCGCCAAGACTTTTTCAATCTCCTCTAGTTCTACTCGAAATCCCCTAATTTTCACTTGATTGTCCACCCGACCGATATAATAAATTACGCCATTTTTGTCTCTGGTTACTAAATCTCCTGTTTTGAAGAGAATCCCGTTGCCAGAAAACGGATTGGGGATGAATCGCGCTTTGGTTTCTTGAGGCTTTTTATGGTATCCGCGTGCTAGCACAGCACCTCCCGCCCACAATTCGCCTACATCACCTGGGGCTACTGGGTGCAAATTCTCATCTAAGATGTGAATCTCGGCATTGAGAATAGGTTGACCGATCGGCACGTCGGGTTCTAAGTTTCCTATATCCCCCGCAAACTCAGCCCAGGTGATATCACCTGCTACCTCGGTACTTCCGTAGAGATTCAGCAAAATCCCGTGAGGCACCCTTGCTCTGAATTTCTCCAATAGATTTCGCGTCAGTCGCTCGCCGCTTACCGTCCAAATTTTAAGAGCCTGAAGGGATTCCCCCAAATCTGGGCGAGTGTTGAGCAGTGCCTGTAGCAAGGATGGCACAAGGATGATGCGAGTCACTTTGGCATCCTCAAGGAAGTCAATCATTTCTTGAGGATTGGCATTTGAGGAGTGGGGAAGAATAACGACTTTTACTCCTTTGAGCAATGGCCCAAAAATCTCCCAAACCGAGTCTACAAAGTTGAGGGTGGTTTTGTGGCAGCACACTGCGTCAGAGGTAAAAGGGTACTGATTCCACATCCAAATGCAGCGATTAACAGTGGCTAGGTGAATTCCACAAACGCCTTTGGGGGTGCCGGTGCTGCCGGAAGTGTACAAAATGTACATTAAGGCATCGGGGGAAACGGCAATGTTTGGGTTGCTGCTGTCTTGTTGCAATAAAGATTCGTCGTCTACCAGGAGAATCTGCCCTTTAAAGGGGGAAAAGCTATTCAGAAGAGATTTTTCTGTGATCAGGACTCCACAGCCAGAATCTGCAATAATGTACTCTTTTCTGGCTTCTGGGAAGTCTGGATCTATGGGGACGTAAGCACCGCCTGCTTTTAAGATTCCCAGAATAGCGACCACTGCTTCTGGCGATCGTCGCAAACAGATGCCCACTGGGGTTTCTAGCCCTACCCCAAGTAATCGCAGCGCGTTTGCAAGCTGGTTAGCTCGATTGTTGACTGCTGAGTAGGTGAGCTTTCTGTCCTCCATGACAAGGGCGATTTTTTCCGGGGTTTTGGAAGCCTGTTCTTGGAAGAGATGGTGAATGCAATGGTTTGATACAGTGTCCATTTTTGCTAATTAGGTCTTATTAATTTGGAATAAGGAAGCTGTTAATAGTGTCTTTACTTAAACATAATTCAGGAATTACCTCTACCAGTTGTCTATAGGTAAGTCCTTTATATAGCGGGACATCAACAGGCAATTAGGGTTTCTTAATGGAACTAAAAATATGCTTATCCTTGAACTTGTATCTTTTATATTCTATGGAAAACTCTGTCGTAAATCCCAAATTACCAAATAATTTCTGAGAACCAACTGAGGTTGCCTCCGCAATAGCAATTTCAAAGTTAAACTGTTTAGCTAAGTTCAAATTTTCTGCCACTAAGGTTGTAGCGATATGTCTTTTACTGTATTTCTCTTGAACTCCCAGCATAAAAATATGCAGTATCTGTCCGGCTTTTACCAGATTAGATTTTCTGTAATTTTCCTCCAATGCTGACAGCAAACTGAAAACCAATTCAAACTTATTATCAATACCCTCCAAGGAGTCAGGAGCGACTTTCAGAAAATCCTCAGAAATAATGAACCCCACTACCTCCCCTGTTTTTTTATCTTTAGCAATTACTGAGATTTCTTCATCGGCTGCTTTCTGACAGACAGGTACAGCAAACCGATAAAACTCCTTAAAATTTATTTTAAGGGCTTTAGCCATAGGCTCACAACTTGAAAAAACCTGGGAGATACAAGTAGCGGTCTGTTCGATATCACTATGCTGCATCTTGTGGAATGAAATTTTAGTATCTTTATTGAGAAACTTCATATATTTAATAAAACTACAACTAATTACAGCTTAAAAATAGGAGAGAATTCACAGTCCTCAGTAGCTATTGACACAGATCATCCTAATACTTTTGTAGTTACTGCATCAAGTATTTGCCAAATTTGTTCAATCCAATCTAAATGTTCGGGTTTCATCAAACAAGAACGCAGACAGGTAATAGATTCTTGATCCCAATTAATTCCTTCTCCAGTTTCTAAAAATAGCTGTTTCGGTAAATTAGCTAAAGCTAGGTAGAGGTTTTCCTGTTCCGCAACTTTAAAAATCTCTTTCGCCAATCGAGAAGATTCACTCGCACTCTGAGATTTGACAACCCAAACAACGATGTCCAATTGTGGCCGGAAAGCTACTATAAATCGTGAATCATTTTGCAGTTTCTCAAACAGAGTCAGTGCTGCTGTTCTCGACTTACTCAAATAACCAGCAAACTCACCGCCTGGAATTAGAGGTAATAAGCGTTGAGTTGCCCAAAGTGCCACTGCCGATGAACCGGCCCTGGAACATTCCAGGCTAATTTCACCTAAATGTAGTTCCTCAGAACTAAAATAGGTGTAGGGTGAATCATGTTTATAAAGCTGCCCAACAGAAGGGTCTTTGAAAAGAATACAACCACAACCATAAGGTTGGAGTCCATGTTTGTGGGGATCGACAACAATGGAATCAACCTGTTTGAGACAGTCAAAAGCGGCTCGGGCTTCGGCATCAAGATGATCTGCCAAGATAAAGTAACCGCCGTAGGCGGTATCGGCATGAATACGGAACCCATATTCAGCCTGAAGTTCGAGAATTTCTGGTAGGGGATCGACAGAACCCGTTGCGGTCGTCCCGATGCTAACAACAACCGTGCCAATATCATCTTCTTGTAAAAGTTTTTTCAGGGCTGCTACATCCATCCGAGCGTGACTGTCACAGGGAACAGATTGAAAGGGAATGCGAAGCACACCGCAAATTCTGGAATGGGTATAGTGTGACTGACTAGATGCGACGACTTTTTTGTTTGGTTGTAAATTTCCTGCCACCCACAAAGCCTCTAAATTCGCCATTGTCCCGCCACTTGTCAGATGCCCTAAATGGGTTCCCCAACCGAACATTTTGGCAATTTCTGCCACTGCTTCTTTCTCCATTGCCGAACTAGCCCGCCCACCATCAAGTGCATGATTGTTGGGATTGATCCAAAGCGATAGCGTATATGCAAGGCGGGCAATTTCTGTGGGCGGTTTAAGCATTTGCCCAGCGTAGAGGGGATGGGGATAGGGATAATTGTTTTGCATTCTCTCTGCGACTTCCAACAGCACCGTTCGCAGAGCGTCTAGGTTAGGAAAGCGATCGAATTTTGGTAAGCTATCAAAACCTTCTTCGAGTCGTGCCAGTGCTTCTTGAAGTAATTCCAAGCTTTCTTTTTCTAATGTCATTTTTTGGTATCCTTTTGTGAATTTATAGGTGGTTACTTGTATACTAAAAACGGCTGATAATTGTCATTCTGAGGTTCGCTCAGAATCTTCGTAGGACGGCAAAGCCGTTGACCTACCCAAAATAATCATGAACACTCGATGATGGATGTCACCATCGTCAGATTAATTGTAGGGACAAGGCACTGCCTATGTAAGTCGGAAAAGTCGGATCATAAAGTCGGAAAAGTCGGATCTTTGCCATGACTACAGAATTACTTAGGAATTTTGGCTTTGCTGAATACAGGTATGAATTAAAGATTTCGGGATGGCTATAAGCCCTATGGAGGGTGAGTTTTGTAAGGATATTCCGAGTTTTAGGTGATAGTAAAAATAAAACTTTCCGTGATATAGACCCGAAAGCCTGTGAGCGAGACGCTCACACTACCGTTTCCACCACCAATTGAGAACAGCCAATTTATTCGTCTACTAGAGAGTTGTATAGAGTTGCTGACGAGAATATTGATGCCCTATGGCTTCTTGATTAAGTGCTATCGGACAAACACACCATACCATAGATAGATGACAAAGCAATCAGTATTTATTACCAGGGCATAATGAATCAGTCGGAAAAGTAAACACTGTATGGCTTCACGGGGTGACAACCTTGTTAAATTCCTAAGCTTCCCAAAAACCGGTGTAGCAGATGGCACACTGGCGGTAAACTGCCAGTAAGGATTGCTAAAGCCCCGGCTCTGGTGAGTTTTAGCGGGTAATAAAAATAAAACTTCCCGTGGGAAATGCCCGAAAGCCGAAGTGAGGTAGAGGCTGACACTACCGTTTTCACCAGAAATCCTGAAAAGCCTTTTGTAACTAAAAGCGAAAAGTTGATTCATACCGTAACTTAGGTAAGTCTTGGCAACTCAAATCAGGAGATGTAGGAAGTTTGCTCCACAGCCAGCAGCAGCGGATGCCGCTGATATTTGGCTTGCCTTGCAGCAGTTTCTTCTAAAGTTTGTGGACTCCACTGCACCTCAAAAGCTAGCTTGATTAACTTTCCCCGGTCTGTTTTGGTGGCTAAAACATCCGTTCTCCAATCAGAGCCTGAAACTTCAGTTTTTGCGTCGTAGCCAAATTGCTGGCAGACTCGAACAATTTCAGTCTTGGCTAATAGGTGCTGCCACGTTTCCGAGGCCCAATTACAAATCCTGTCTTTGCCGTGAACAAAATGCTTAGTGCCGAGTTTAGACGTGCGTAAGTATCCAGTTGAGTCACAACAGCACAGTCTAACTTTTGGGCGCTGAGCTTTCAAATTGAGCCATTCTTCATCGGACATCAGAGGGGCTAATAGCTCTCGACCTGCAAAAAATGCTCTCAATGGCATCATTTCACCTCAAACGCAGCACTTGCATCCTTACCAAACATATCAACAAACCGGAGTGCGATCGCCCTTTCTTTCCCCTCGCTCTCGCTCAACCGCCACATTAAGAAAT
>NZ_JAUBTT010000236.1:0-2255 GCF_036705125.1 Microcoleus sp. B7-D4 | reverse complement strand
CCGACAACTGGCACTCCGACGCCAACACCGACAACTGGCACTCCGACGCCAACACCGACAACTGGCACTCCGACGCCAACACCGACAACTGGCACTCCGACGCCGACGCCAGTCACTACAGGAACAGGCAACCCAAACATATTCCCGATCGGAATACCGAACTCTAACGAAAATCCCTTCCCAATAGCGCAACCTAACAATCAGATTCTTGGTATTCCCACGGTAAATTTTTCCCCAGCTACTTACCAAGTCAATGAAAGTCGCACAGGAACCGTTCAGAAACAAATTACCCTCACTCGCACTGGGGATCTAAGCAACTTTTCCACGGTGTGGCTAGAACCTCCTACTGGTTCAGCGAGTGGGGGAATAGATTGGAAAGTTCCGCCCAATTTCTCTCCTCAACTCACCTTTAACCCAGGCGAAAATAGCAAAACTTTGACAATTGACATCTTACCGGATGGTCAATTTGAGGGAACAGAAGAAATTGCGTTTCGGATCGCCAATGGGGGGGTTAATGTCAATATCGGCACTCAAAACACTGCCACTTTGCAAATTTTCGATGCTGAGGGGCCTCCTACAATTAATTTTTCCCAAGCTACTTACCAAGTCAATGAAAGTCCCACAGGAATTCAGAAACAAATTACCCTCACTCGCACTGGGAATCTAAACACCTTTTCCAGGGTCTACCTAGAACCTCCTACTGGTTCAGCGACTTACGGAACAGATTGGAACGTTGCCCCCAATTTCTCTCCTGAACTCACCTTTAACCCAGGCGAAAATACCAAAACTTTCACAATTGACATTTTTCCCGATGGTCAAGTTGAGGGAACAGAAGAAATTGCGTTTCAGAGCACCAATCGGGATAATGCCATTATTGGCCTCCAAAATACTGCTACCTTGCAAATTTTCGATGCTGACGGGCCTCCTACAATTAATTTTTCCGAAGCTACTTACAAAGTCAATGAAAGTCGCACAGGAATCGTTCAGAAACAAATTACCCTCACTCGCACTGGGAATCTAAACAACTTTTCCAGGGTGTACCTAGAACCTCCTACTGGTTCAGCGACTTTCGGAACAGATTGGAATACCCCCAATTTCTTTCCTGAAATCACATTTAACCCAGGCGAAAAGACCAAAACTTTCACAATTGACATCTTACCGGATGCTCAAGTTGAGGGACCAGAAGAAATTGCGTTTCGGATAACCAATCGGGATAATTCCATTATTGGCATCCAAAACACTGCCAGTCTGAAAATTATCGATGCTGAATCTATACTCAACAACAATTCGCCGAAGTTGAATAATCCCATCAGCAATCAACGTGATGCCAATCCCCGCAGCGACTTCAGTTTCAGTTTGACTCTTGCTCCAAATACGTTTATTGATCCAGATCCAGGTGACAGCCTCACTTACTCGTACTCCATCAATCTAAATCCGAACTTCCTCCCCCTCTGGCTGACCCTCGACCCCAATACCGGCACCATCATTCCACCCGATTGGCTTAAGTTCGACCCGAATACGCTGACCTTTAGCGTCAATTTCGATGCGGCCAATGTCCCCCCATCATTCTCGTTGCCAATTACGGTGACAGCAACGGACAATGCCGGTGCCACTGCCAGCGACAATTTCAACCTGATGCGCGATAGCATTCGTGGTCTCGTAATTGACGGTTATATCTCCGGTGCAACTCTCTTCCTAGACGCCAACAAAAACGGCGTCCTCGACACCAACGAACCCTCAACGACAACTAACAGCAACGGTGAGTTTAATCTCAACATCCCCTTCGAGACATTCGACACCAACAAAAACGGAGAAATCGATCCATCAGAAGGCAATTTAGTAGCCACAGGAGGCATTGACACCGCCACCGGCTTACCCCTAGAAACACCAGTCACCGCACCACCAGATGCGAGTGTAGTCACCCTCCTAACCACCTTAATCGCCGACTTAATCGACAAAGGATTTGCAGCCGAAGAAGCACAATCTTTAGTCAAAGCAGCCCTTTCTCTCCCCGCTGAAGTTGACCTAACTAGCTTAGACCCTATCTTAGCTACCAATAACAATCAACCGGGCGGAGTCCAAGTCTTAGCCGCAATGGTGAAAGTCCAAAACTTCATCACCCAAACCAGCGCTTTGATGGACGGTGCATCCAGTGTAGTCAATACCGATATTGTCAAGGCTGTTGTCAGTTCAATTACGGCTCAAATTCAATCCGGTACAGTCTTAAACCTCAGCAATGCCGCAGCCTTAGAACC